>NZ_JAQMTM010000097.1:0-3405 GCF_028331085.1 Anabaena sp. CS-542/02 | reverse complement strand
TCAAGGCTCGACAATTACCGCCAACACTGCTAGTGGAGAGGGTGGTAATATTACCCTCAACATCACAGACACCATCCGTCAACGGGACAAGAGCAATATTTCCGCCAGCGCCGGCGGTACTGGCAATGGTGGTAACATTACAGTTAATACCAGTTTTCTCCTCAGTAGAGACAGTGATCTTACTGCCGATGCCTTTGCGGGAAAAGGGGGAAATATTAACATCACCGCCCAGAGAATCTTTCAGGATACACAGAGTAAAATTACTGCTAGTTCCCAACTGGGTATTGATGGTGTTATAGAAACTAATACCCCGGAGGTTGACCCGAGTCAGGGATTAATTGAATTGTCTGAAAACGTCGTTGACCCCAATGCTTTAATTGCTAAAAATGCTTGTATACAATGGGGACAAAGTGAATTTACAGTCCGAGGTAAGGGGGGTTTACCTGGTTCCCCAGAACAAATACATAGTAGTAGCGAGGTGGAAGTGAGTTTAATTGCTCCCACCCTGGAGGAATCATCGGCTGTGGTCAGTCCTGTATCTATGATGACTCGAAGAGTTATACCCGCCCAGGGATGGGTAGTTAATGCTCAAGGAGATGTGGTTTTAGTGGCTGCTCCTATGGCAAATCACCCCCACCGACTTGATCCTGCTACGGCATATTGTCGGTAAATTTGATATTCCCTGGGTTTCCTGATCATGGTGACTCTGAAGGTGCTTTTGTCAACCCCACTGATGTCAACAATTCCACCCAATACTGATTAATCTGGGGATCATTGGGGCGTTGACGGTGTAAATCAGCTAAAATACTGACAAAATTTTCCCACAGTCCAGCGGTGGCATAAAGCATTGCCTGATCTAAGGGTTCCGTGGTTTGTTGCACCTGATAGTAAAGATTAGGATCTTTGACTACCTCAATCTTACCTTTTAAGTACAAATCTGAAGGACTAGAAGAATCACAAATAATGGAAAGTTTCCAAGTATATACACGGTCTGCTGTTAATGGTGCTTCACTAGTAGGTATATTGATACTCACAATACCTGCTTTGGTACCACCCTCAAAGGTCTTTCTATACAGGTTTTGGGGTGTTTTATCATCCCTGAGCATAAATTCCAGTTCTTGTATTGCTGTGGTAGTTTCAGGAATGTAGAACCAGAATTGGGGATGCTCGGATGTGGTTCGCTGCTTTCCATCTTGTTCGTTAGCGGGGATGAGGGAAACAGGAAACTGCTCATCCGGGAAACATTTTTCCTCCTCATTTGTAGTCCTTTGATCTGCTGGACGTGTACCTCCAACAGTGGTTCTGCTAGGCCTGCCTTCCGGGAATATAATTACATTGCCACCGGGTTGAATATAAGCTTCAATATTCCTGATGGCTTCTGCGGCTTGGCGATCGTCTGGACGTGCTGCTAATGCTTGCTGGAAATATATTAAAGCTTGGCGATATTCCCTGTCAGCAATTTTTGCATAACCAACTTGCATATATTCGTCATAGGTTGAACTTGTGCGAACTATGTGTCCGGGTTGATGTGTTGCTAAGACTGGAGTCTGACCGATAACACTTAGGGGTAAACAGAAGCAGCTAGTGAATAGAAAGTGTAGCCAAAGTTGATATTTCATAAAAGAATTACTGGCACAGTTTGAGTACTTTTGAGTAGTTTACTGCCAAGCTACAGCAACCCTTGACAGGGGAAATTCTACGTTAAAATACTTAATTACTATCTTAGCTTATATGAAAGGTGACAGTGAACAGCCTTGAGGCTGTTCACTCCTGACTGCTAACTAACTACTTAAGCTTCGTCTAGAGCCGCAATACCAGGTAAGATTTTACCTTCTAACAACTCCAAGCTAGCCCCCCCACCGGTGGAGATGTGGCTCATTTGATCAGCTAAACCAACCTTTTCCACAGCGGCCACTGAGTCACCACCACCGATGATTGTGGTTGTACCAGTTTTACCGATTTCTGCGAGAGTATGAGCGATCGCTTCTGTACCAGTTGCAAATTTATCAAACTCAAACACACCCATAGGGCCGTTCCAAATCACGGTTTTACAATCAGCCAAAGCTGCTTGGAAAACTTTCACCGAATCTGGCCCAATATCCAAACCCATACCATCAGCAGGAATATTTTCAATACTGACAGTTGTTGCATTCGCATCGGGGGCGAACTTATCTGCTGAGACGATATCTGTAGGTAACAAGAAGGTAACGCCCCGTTCTTTAGCTTTAGCTTCCAAAGTCTTCGCCAATTCCAATTTATCTTCTTCTACCAAAGACTTACCAACACTTAAACCCCGGGCTTTATAGAAGGTGAAAATCATCCCACCACCGATGATCAGCTTATCGCATTTTTCCAGGAGAGTTTCAATCACACCTATTTTGCTGGAAACCTTGGAACCGCCAATAATTGCCGCCAAAGGACGTTGGGGATCTTCAATAGCACTCTGTAAGTACTGTAGTTCCTTCTCGATCAAATATCCCCCCACAGAAGGACTCAAGTAGTGAGTTACGCCTTCAGTGGAAGCGTGGGCGCGGTGTGCAGTACCAAAAGCATCATTCACATAAAAATCAGCATTAGCTGCCAGTTTTTTGGCAAATTCTGGGTCGTTTTTCTCTTCTTCCTTGTAGAAGCGGACATTTTCGAGTAGCAGAACTTGTCCATTTTGTAAAGCTGCAACTTGAGCAGCAACCGCATCACCGATACAGTCATCAGTTTTGACAACTTCTTGACCTAGCAATTCCGAGAGACGTTTAGCAACTGGGGTTAAACGCAGCTTGTCATCCACACCCTTGGGACGACCAAAATGGCTAGATAGAATTACCTTAGCTCCCTTCTGGGTCAAATCTTGGATAGTGGGCAAAGCAGCGCGAATGCGAGTATCATCTGTGATGTTGCCTTGGTCATCGACAGGGACGTTAAAATCAACCCGTACTAAGGCACGTTTACCTGATATATCACTTGCAGACAAATTTGCTAAAGTTTTTTTCGACATTATGATACACTCTCCTGATTAGGCTTTTGTTATTGTTTTGAAAGTGGAACCATCAAGATTTTACGAGCAAGCAGTGATGCGTAAATCCCCCGTTATTTATGCAGGGCATATTAAGCTAATGACTGATTTGATTCTGTCGTGAAATGCTAAAATTATCATAGCGGTAAAGGGTACACTTAAAAAGCGTGCGATTCAGAACTGCGAGGGCGGTAGGTGAGTTCCAAGGTGTTAACTTGTGGACTCGCAGAGGCGGACTTCTGCGGAGTGAAGCAAGAGCTAGTCCTAAGCTGACTATTTTATAGACAAAACTATACTTATGTTGACAAGAATTGACATAAGTGAGTTAAGAAAATCGCCCACTTGATATATAATCCTACGATATCAAGTATTGAATTAAGACTATTGCCAACGCG
>NZ_JAQMTM010000096.1:0-10647 GCF_028331085.1 Anabaena sp. CS-542/02 | reverse complement strand
TCAATGTAAAAAAATGGGTACACTGGTGACCAGGTTTGTTGACCTTGAGCTTGAGCAGTTTTGTACCAAGGACGTGTGACTGGTGTATATGGTTTGGTTTGCTCCGGGATAATTGTGGTAAATTTTCCCTGTTCATTCAGGGTGTAATAATGTCGTTCTCCGATATGAGATGGATGTACACCCCCACCTAACCAAGAATTTTTTGGTGCTACCAGTCCCACTCTATCTTGAGCGGAAAAAATATGTATACCATTACTCCCACCAAAATAAATATTAGTTGGCAGTTTGTAGAGTTTGAGTTGTTGGAAGAAATGCAATCTTAACTCTTCCCAATTTTCTGGGTTGAGGTGTCCTTGCTCTATCCCATAGCGATTCATAGCGACTAACCTTTGTGGTGTTCCCAGATATGTAGTCAAGCGATCGCTAATTTTGCGTATTCTGGATGATATCACTGGGATTAGCAATTTATTCACCGCTCTTTCCCCAGTTTCATAAGAAAGATAAGTGACAGTGCCAACACTCAGCAGAATGATACCCATATAAGGTACAATAAATAACGTCTTTAGAGGAATTCTGCCGAGAAATTTCAGCATCAACTGGGAGTATATAGGCAATAGTTTCATTATTTTTGGTAACTGGGATAATGAGTGAAAATGGGTAAGAATGAAGATTTTATTAATAGATGATGATAGTTATTTCAGTAAATTACTCACAAATATTCTTATTTCCTACCGCTATGTAGTCGATGTGGCTACAAATGGTCACATTGGTCTAGAAATGGTAAATCAGTTCAATTATGACTTAATTTTGCTAGATGTACTCATGCCAAAATTAGATGGTTTGAGTGTGTGTCGTCAACTACGTCAGCACGGTTGTCAAGTCCCCATCTTAATGCTCACTGCCAAGGGCGCAGAGGAAGATGTGATTAGAGGTTTAGATGCAGGAGCGGATGATTATGTAGTCAAATCCTGTGAGACTGCTCAATTATTGGCGCGAATACGAGCTTTATCCCGTCGAGTACACGAATCAAGTTTAGTGACTTTGGAATGGGGTAACTTATTCCTTAATCCCCAGTTGCTAAAAGTGCAGTATGGTGAGGAATTAATTCAACTCACTCCCAAGGAATTTGGGTTATTAGAATTATTTTTACGCTCCCCCCACAGGATTTTGACCCGTAGAGATATAATTGACAAATTATGGTTAGCAGATGAGTTCCCTACAGATAATGCTGTCACCAATTTAATCAAAGACTTACGACGTAAACTCAAAGCCGCAGGAATCAAAGAAGAAGTCATTGAAACTATTTACGGCTTGGGATATCGTCTTAAAGCTAGAAAAGAAGGGAAATCTGAGTCTCCAGTGGCAACAGTTGATGATATAGCCGAGGGAATCGCGGTTATTGAAGAAATTAAAGCAGAATTTCAAGCTTCCTTACCTGAAAAAATAGCAGAACTCAACACAGCAATCAATCAACTCCAATTAAAAACCAACAACTCGCAACAGCAACAACATATCCTGACCATAGTTCATCGTTTAGCTGGTAATTTGGGTACTTTTGGGTATCCCGAAGGATCAGAAATAGCACGGGAAATAGAAGCCCTTCTCACACAAGAATATCTGACCAATGCACATATTACCGAACTCAGTTTTTTATTGGAAGCATTATCACAAGGATTTAGCCCGTCAGGAACAACACTACCGCTGAATGATTCCAACATCCGAGAGCATATACCTACTCTCATCTCTCCGGATAATTTTAGTGAAATTTTAAAGCAAGAATGGCAACGCCTGCGTACACAACATATCCCTCTTGGCTTAATTTTTTGCGCCATTGATGATTTTGAGAAACAACAGCAGAAAATTTACCTTTTACAGCTTGGGCAAACTTTGCAAAAGTACCTTACTCCTCCTAATTTTATCACTTACTACACTGGAGGAAAATTTGCTATTCTTCTACCCAGTATGCCGTCAGATAGTAGCTTGCGTCTTGCCCAACACTTATACCAAGCTATCCTCAGCTTACAAAAATTTACGATCAGTTTAGGTATTACTGGCACTATCCCCAGTTCTACCGCCACTCCTGAAGGATTATTAACAACAGTTGACCAAGCCCTGACATCTGCTCAAACCAGAGGCGGTAATACATTGTGCTTTTATCTCTCCGGTTGAAATCCTCTATCCTTACATGGTGATTATTTTTCTCTTATAAGTTCCTTATAACTAAATGATATCTTATCTCAACATATCCTTCTAAAGTTACTTGACAAGTCGATTGACTTGTAACGCTAAGGATATGTCTAACTAATTTTGTAACCTTTTTGCCAAGCAACTATGATTATCAAAACCAATCGTAATCAGTACTATTCTGACTGTGGCATTGAACAAAAAAATTATGAGGGACGTTTCGGACTACATAGCTTAAAACTAGTACTGAAATATATTGATCTCTACCTTGAGCAAGACCTTAAATTAGCTGAACTAGCGCAGCAAATCAATTTCAGCAGGTCGTATCTATGTTATCGCTTCAAGCAAACTACGGGAATTTCACTCCATCAATACATTATTCGGCAGAGGGTATACCGAGCTAAAGGCTTGTTAGAGTCCTCTAGTATGTCCCTGAGCGAGATTGCTCTGTGCTGCGGATTTTACAACCATAGTCATCTGACTCGAGCCTTCAAGCGACTATTAGGAGTCTCACCCAGTGCATTTCGGGTACGTATGACAAACACTATGCCAGCCCCCGAGGGAGACTGGTCTTATACTGTGGATAGTACGACCATAGCCTTCTGAAGCCCACCTTCAAGGGAGTACTGTGAGTCCCGCCAAAGTACCTTTGGGTGAAATTAACAACTAAGGATAAAGACCCCTATCAGCCAGCGCCTGTGCAACTCTACCAACACCCAAAGTGTAAGCTGCTAATCGTAGAGGAATTTGTCTGCTCTTTGACTGCTGTATTACTTGGTGATAAGCTGCCAGCATTAACTGTTCCATTTCATGGTTTACACGCTTCTCATCCCAAAACACATAAGAAAGACCCTGCACCCACTCTAAATAACTGACAACAACACCGCCAGCATTGGTCAGGATGTCCGGTAGCACAGTCACACCACGCTCCTCTAGGGACTGATTCGCTGCTAAAGTCACTGGTCCATTAGCCGCTTCGGCGACAATTTCCGCTTGCACCTCGTTGACATTTTCCCTAGTAATTTGATTTTCCAAAGCCGCTGGAATCAAGACATCGCAAGGCAAACTGATTAAATCTGCATTGCTAATTGGTACTGCTTGGGGAAAACCCACAACACTCTTGTGATTTTTGTCCGTATAAGCTTTCAATGCTGGAATATCAAGCCCGTTGGTCGCCAAAATACCCCCAGCCCCTGTGGAGACAGCGATGATTTTAGCCCCCAACTGATGTAATAATTCCGCTGCTGCACCCCCCACATTACCAAAACCCTGAATTACTACTCGTGCTCCTGTCAGGGGTTTACCTCGTTCCGCTAATGCCTCACGGACAATAATCATGACACCTCTGCCCGTTGCCTTTTCTCGCCCTAAAGAACCACCAATAGAAAGGGGCTTACCAGTGACGACTCCAGGGACTGCATGACCCACATTGACAGAATAAGTATCCATCATCCAAGCCATCTCACGGGCAGAAGTACCCATGTCTGGGGCGGGTATATCTACTGAAGGTCCAATGTCTTTAATTAACTCACTGATATAGCGGCGACTGATTCTTTCTAATTCGCCCACACTATAACTTTGAGGATTTATGGCTATACCTCCCTTGGCACCGCCATAAGGTATGCCCAATAACGCACACTTCCAGGTCATGAGCATAGCTAAGGCTGATACTTCCCCTAATGTCACAGCCGGATGGTAACGAATTCCTCCCTTATAGGGGCCGAGAATATCAGAGTGCTGCACCCGATGTCCAGTTAGCACTTGAATTTGACCATTATCTAGCTTCACGGGGATAGAAACTGTCACCACTTTACGGGGATGGCTGAGGATTGCCAATACCCCTTGATCTAGGTTTAATTCTTTACCTGCGGCTTCTAAATAACTACAGGACTGGTCTAATGGGCAAATGTGCCCTGGAGTCTCAGGTTCTATGGGCAAGGGAGATTTTGAAACCATAACATCTTCTCCTAGTCGCATTATCTTTGCGGACTGGATATATATATGAGTGATATCCCTAGCTTATCCTTTTTGTCTGAGAATGGTGGAATTTTCTGGTTTTTGTCACATTTTGCGGGAATGTTACCTCGATTTTCTCCCTTTTTTGGGGGTGCGATATCCCCAAAGGCTTTATGGTCGTTATTTATACATTTTATCCTCAAAGGCTCAACGGAAGCGGTAAGGGATTTACCATGATCGTACTTTAGGGAGTGTCAAAATCAAGTCATCAACCTAGAACGGTTGGAATCTTGAGAAAGGCCACAGAGCGGCTTTGGTTTTCCTTCCTCACCCCAACCTACTGGTATTATAAGTGTTTAAATGAAAACTTCATCTGTGAAGTTGCCATGTAGACCATAGGGAACGTGATGTTTAAGATGTAGTCTGGCAATGGCACCTTGATTAAAGTCACTGGCATCTAATATGACTAAATCTGAGCGGTGATGTGTGGCATCATAAACCAATACTAGCACCCAGCCATCATCTTCTTGTTTAGCATCTGTCCGGGGGACAAAAATCGGCTCCCCAGTAAAACCATGTGGTGCAGCACTCCAGAATTGTCTGTCTCCTGAGTGCAAGTCAATTTTCAGCAATGCTTGCAAGGGCGCATTACCAGTCTCCCCGTGAGATGCGCCTAAGTATAAATATTGATATTTTTTTCCTACAAGTTGGGGATTTATACTAGGGAACTCACAACAGCGGCTTTCCATCATCTGTTGGCGGACTTTCCCAGTCTCAAGATTAAGATGGAATCGCCACAGTTGACCAGGGGAAATTGCGGCAAAATTAACTTCTCTAAAATCGCTTTCCGGCTCGACTTCTGGGAATGATGCGTAACAAATAGAATCAATGACAATTTCATCACCCGCCTCAAAAGCATTAGCGTGGTGGAAAACAAAGCCAGATTGAGTTTCTAAAGTTCTTACCTTTGTTTCTCCGGGGTGACGGGGAATCACTATAATCCTAGTGGGTTGATTTTGCTGAAATTTGATACACTCTCCAGCAGCACGTATTCCTAAAGCGAAGGGTATGGGGTTAAAGGTAACGGGATTTTGCCAGAAGATACAGTAGTTAGGAGTAATGACAAAATCATGAATGAAACAGAAACCGGGAATACTATGAGTTTGTTTTCTCACAACTTCACCGTCTGGGTTGAGTTCAAATATAGTAATGGTGGTGGATAGTCCCGGTTTAATCGAGAAATTTACCAGACAAGGTGCGCCACCATCTTGGTTACAACTGGGGTCAAAGCGGGGATGTGCGCCAAAGGCTTCACCGGATGATAAAACACCATGGAAATATTCTTTCCCTAAAGTTTCTAATGTATAGGGATCAAGACAATGGGGTTCTGCTGCTTCCCACAGTGCCAAGAGTTTATCACCCCAATAAATTACATTGGTATTGGCAATATTTTTCATTTTGAAGTCGAAAATATTAGCTAACCAACCGCCGGGTTTTTGAGTACCAAAGACACCCCGATAAAGGATTTTACCCGCTTGCTGTTCTGCTAAATAGCCTTCAGTCCGAACAAAGCGGTTACGGAAATGGGCGCGACCATTGACAAAGCTAATCCGGCTAATCATCCCATCGCCATCAAAGGGGTGATGTATTGGTTGTCCATTGATATCTAGCAAGCCGGGGCCATTTCTAAACAATGTACCCTGTAATTCTGGGGGAATTTGCCCTTCAATATCATCAATCCAGTAGTCAAATTCTTGGGTAAGGGATTTATATCCTCCCTGCCAATCTGCAAGGGTATAAGATTCTTCTGGATTTGGGGTGTCTTCAATTTTTAAGGTCTGCATCTGCTGATATTATTGTCTTTTGGATTCCATGGTTTGTGAGTCTGATTCCCTCAGGATTAATTCGGGCATCAAGTGAGATATTTCTCCTGTTTGCCCTTGTGGGTCATCGGCAGGTAACCAATGAATGAATGGCAGTGGTAATAGTGTACTGAGGTTAGTAATAATTACTAATAGCCACATTAGTTCAAAGTTGGTTTCGCTGATGCCTAGCCAATGCATGATGATGGCTCCAAGTTCATAGGAAACCATTGCGGCTAAGTTGGAAACGGACATCAGTAAGGCAAATAATGTCGCTTCTACTCCTGGGGGACATAATCTGGCTGCAAGTACCAAAACGGGCATATAGGCAATTTGTCCAATGACGGTCAGAATCAGGCTATCACCCAAACTAAACCAGTGGTCATCTATACCTAAAGCTCTGTTAGTATGGGTGACCAGCAGCAGCATTGTCATTCCCAAGGCTGATGACAGGACTGTACTCCAAGTGAAAATGGCGCGAAATGAAATATTTTTGAGGAAGCGTTGAAACATCCACACTCCTATCAAAGAAGCCCCACTGGTTACCAGTCTTACCCGTCCTAGAAATTCTGGTTGAAAGTGTAGTTCATTGGTGCTGAAGAAGAAGAAGGCAGAATCGGCTGTTGGGGTGGCTAGCCAGACAAATACAAAGGCTGTGGGTAGCCAAATGGATTTTTGGGTAATTGCTTGGCGTAGTTGCTTGACTTGATACTTGATGCTTAAAGGGTTCTGGCTATTATTGCTATGTGGGGCATTTTTACTAATGGGGGTTTCAGCAATTAACCAAGCTACTGCGGAAACTATCAGAGGAAATGAGGCGGTAACCCAAAATACAGTGCGCGTGGTGAAGTGTTCGAGCAGTATTCCGCTCAAGTAAGCGGTGAGTAAACCTCCCAATGCGGAAGCACCCCAGGAGAGTGATTGTAGTGAACCTGCTGCTGCTTGGGATTCTCCCCTGGCTCTTTCTACTACTAATGAGTCAACTATGACATCGCTGACCGCAACAGATAGAGAACCCAGGGCGATCGCTAGGGTAGCAGCCCAGCTAGTATGAACTATGGTCGCCAAACTTATCCAAGATATTGCTCCTAATATCCCAGATAGCACTAAATAAGGCCGGCGGCGGTAGCCGAATATGGGTAAGCCATCAGAAATAAAGCCGAATACCGGTTTAATTATCCACGGTAAGGCGACTATTCCCAATAGAGCCGACACTTGAGCCGGACTCAGCAGCAATTCATCTTTGAGGAAAAAACTTACTGCTAGACGGGCCAAGCCTAAAATTCCTTGGACGAAGTAGACGCTAAGAATGGCAATTAACTCGGCGCTGGGTTCATGACCGAAGAAAATTTTACTTTTCACTGAGTCTTTAACCTGAGACAAGCCAGGGGAGTCAATCAGCATTTGATAAATATTTTTTAAGTTTTATCTACTTTTCTATCATATCGATTTCTCAGAATCTAGTTTTAGCTAAATATTACTCAAGGCGATGACCGCATTTTGACCACCAAAGCCAAAGCTCAAACATAATACCTTACGCACTTGGGTTTCACGCGCAGCCATGACCAAATTTAAATCAAATGCTGGTGTTTGTAATCCTACACAGGGTGGTATGATTCCCCTGTGCATAGCTAAGAGGGAAAATGCCACACCTAAGGCCCCTGATGCTCCTAATGTATGACCTGTAGCACCTTTGGTGGAACTTACCGCTACTTCCTGGGGAAACAAATTTTGGATGATTTGACTCTCTACTCTGTCATTCAGGACTGTGGCAGTGCCGTGAGCATGAATGTAATCTATATTTTCTGGTGTTAGGGAACTCCGTTTTAAACATTGGTGAATCGCGGCGATCGCACTTTTGCCTGTAGGTTCCGGTTTATTAGCATGATAAGCATCTGTTGTCAAGCCAAAGCCAAGAATCTTACCATAAATTTTAGCTTGACGCTGCTGTGCTAATTCTGGGGATTCCAAGACCAACACAGCCGCCCCTTCACCTAATACCAACCCTTCCCGGTGCAAATCAAAGGGATAAGCCCCGGTTTTGGCCAAAGCCCCCATTTGCTCAAACCCTGACAATGTTAGGGGCGTAATTGGGGCTTCTACAGCACCAGCCAGAGCGCGTTGACATTGGCCGGTTTGAATCAGTAAAGCGGCTTGAGCGATCGACCAAATACCAGTAGCACAAGCTGCCATGGGTGCTAAAACTATACCAGATGCACCGATTTGGCGAGCGGATGCCATGGCGTTGGTATGAGGCAAAAAATCTAACCAATTTTCTATAAGTGCTTTCCCTTTATTCTCAGGGGGATTATGTCCATATATTTGCCGCCCCAGCAACTCCCAAGTAGCCTGATGACTGCGACTTGATCCAATAACCACAGCACAATCGGGTAAGGGTGAAACCAACCCAGCATCTTTTAATGCCGAGGCCACTACCAGCCGGGTTAAAGTTGTTAATTCCGTGGGTTGGTTAGCAATCAAACCTAGAGGACAGGCTGCTAGTTCGGAAAATGGTTGATACCATTGCAGACCACATTTACCCGCGATTAACTTCTGCCAGCTATGCTCTAAGCTGGTTCCCAAGCAGGAAACTAAACCAATACCAGTGATGACAACCATTTGGGAATTAGGAATGGGAGATGGGGAATCGGGAATTTTTTTCCTTACTCCCCTACTCTGGAGTTAATCGGGTGTTTTCAGATTTTCTGCACCTTGAGTCACTTTAGCGGATTCAATGCGATCGCCTTGCTGAATTTTGTTCACCACATCAAAGCCGTCGGTGACATTACCAAACACAGCGTAGTTACCATCGAGGAAACCTAAATCTGCTAGAGCAAAGTAAAACTGTGAGGAAGCTGAATCTGGCATTTGCGATCTAGCCATTGCGATCGCACCCATTTTATGCCCTAACACAGGTGGTTGCTGAATAGTCTTACCATAAATTAGTTTTTCACCACCCATGGGTTTAATTTCTAAAGGTATGCGACGTTCACTCCCCGTTTCCGGGTCAATGTAACCACCCGTCCCCAATCTATTTGCGGGAAATTTTGGGTCTTTACCTTGGGGATCACCCCCTTGAACTACGAAAGGTTGGGGATCGCGCACCACTCGATGAAAAACTAACCCATCGTATACACCTTTTTGGACTAAATCAACGAAGTTGCCAGCTGTAATTGGGGCGTTGGTGCCGTCTACCTCGATAGTAATGGGTGAACCGTTAACGGTCATCACCACGGTAGCTTTACCTTCGAGGCGTGGTAAATTTTTCATTCCCGGAATATTCTCACTTATGATTTCAGATACAGTGCTTGTTGTGTTGCCCGTGTTTGTCTCAGTTCCTGCTGAGTTAGAAGTAACATCCTGTGTGGAACATCCTCCCAAAGTCAAAGCACCGACTATCAAAAACGCAACTAGAAAACTTGAGACTTTTAACTGCATAGTCAGTTACTGATTTAACCTGAGTATGTTATCTGCTTGAGTAATTTTTGAGATTTGGTACAAGTTGCAATCCTTCCCCTTCCTTAGAGTCCTTCGAGGGGTACTCTCAAAAATCGGGCTAATTCCGCGCCTGTAGTTTCTAACTCTGCTAAAGATAATGGTTGGCCTACCCGTGTTAAAGGAATGTCTCGCCGACCCTTAACACGTAGGTAGAGGGCGCGACGGGGATTCAGACCTTCTTTAATATCGATGCGCACAGACTGCACGTCTTGAGTATAGGTGTCAATTTCAATGCGACGATTTTTACCGGGAAATCCCCAACGAAAGATTTTTATCTTGCCAGTTTCCTGATTGAAATCGTTGTAACCGCCTCCGACATCCCATAAAATCATGAGCCAGAGATATAAGGCTAACAGTAAGCCGGCAGTACCATATAAGCCCATGACCAGTCCTTGGGGTACAAATATCAGTTGAGTTGGGTCGGTAACTAGGAGTAAATTTACTTTCAAGTAACTAGATATCCCCGCCAACAAGAAGCCTGTAGCGCCCATGGTCACGATGGTTGCCCACCAGTAATTGCTAAACCGACGAGAACCCAGAACACTTTGATGCAGGATACTGGAAGGTTTGCGATCGCCGTTAGGCGAATCACCTTTGTTAATTGTTGTTGATGCCGTCATTGAACTAACTTTGGCCTGTGAGTTCTTCCCGATCCAAGTCTGCCATTTCAGGAGCTTTTCTTGCAAGTTGCAGGAGTGAGACTTTTAAGATTTATGAGAAAACTTGTGTCAAATTATTAAAATTCTGATATTGATCAGAAGTAATAGGTTTGTACTGAACAAACCTCCAGCGCTAGGCAGGGATAGAAACGGGGGTATCGGCGCCATCTGTGGTCATTCATCAGGTTACTGTCTGTGTATTCGTGTAGTAAAATCTAGTCATGTTGAGAATTAACTACACCAATTTTTCTGTGCCGAGGTAGCCTCTACATTCATGTAGGGGAAAGCCGAAATCCCTTCAGGGACTAGGCAGGAAAGCCAAGAGCTAGTCCTAAGCTGACTATTTTTTAGACAAAACTATACTTATGTTGACAAGAATTGACATAAGTGAGTTAAGAAAATCGCCCACTTGATATATAATCCTACGATATCAAGTATTGAATTAAGACTATTGCCAACGCGAAAACCAAGCAATGATAGCGGTAGTC
>NZ_JAQMTM010000095.1:0-7901 GCF_028331085.1 Anabaena sp. CS-542/02 | reverse complement strand
GAAATTAACTGCATCCGCGCTGGGTCTAGCTTCAAAGTAATTAACAATCGTAAACATTCCGCCTTTACCTGGGGACGTTCCGACGGGGGTATCTTCATTTTAGCCATTAAAGCCGCTGCTACGGGGTTAGACTGGGTTAAATAATCTCGCCAACGCAGTTGATTTAATTGGATGGCTTTAAAATTAAAATCAAGTACCTGTAAGTCAGAAAAAGCTAGTTGATAATTTTCTGGTTCCCGACGTTGGGGTTCATCAAAGGAAAAAATCACCACCGGATAAATGGGTAAATCATATTTTTCATGTAAGCGGGCGAAATATTTAAACATCCGCTTGGCAAAATCTGACTGACTGTAAGATTGATTTTCAACGTGAATTAAAAAATAAGTCTCTTGCTCCTGGTATCGCACCTGCGCCAATAAGTCAATTTCTTTTTTATCTCCCGAAGTCACATCATTAAAGACTTCCTGGGGTAAAAACTGAATAGATTCTCGGTCAATTTCTCTGACTACTTGGGGGAGAAATAACTCTAAGAATTCCACAAAGAAGGTAGAAATTAATTCTTTAAATAACCGGTCATGGTCAATCATCCCAGCAGTTCCTCTAAAAGGTGGTTTTATAACTTGTCAACAGGTAATTTTCATCTTAGAGGATGTTTGGAAAGTGTTAAACAGGTAATTTTTATATTAGGGAATAGGGAATGGGGAATGGGGAACGCACAAAAAACAATAAAATCCAGTTCCCTCCCCTTACAAGGGGAGGGTGAGGGTGGGGTGAAACAATAGTTGATACACTCATCATGACTTATCAAACATCCTCTGAGGGTGGGGTCAAAGATATTTGCATCAAATCTCTGGCTTTAATCTTGCCCATATCTTATATGATATCTCCTAAAATCTCCTCTGCTTTTAAATGAAAATGCTCAATTTTAATTAAAGGTTCCCAACCCAATCTCACCGGGTTTTTAATAGTCACCACCCTAGGAGAAGACGCACAATTAAACACCACATATAACCAATAATCATGCTGTAATCTTTCCGCGGTTTTATATTCATTTGTCGTCAAGGCCACTGAGCCAATATTCCCCCGTCCCTTAACTTCAATAAACCTCACTTCACTAGCTTTTAAAGGATCGCCAGAGTCTGGTTGACGGGAGATTAAATCAAAACCCCGGTTTTCTGCTTCCACACTCACAACCTCCCAACCTCTAGCTTGTTCATATTCTATCACTGCTTGAATGGCAATTTTTTCAATTTGCTCATCAGCAACCATGGGCGCAATTTCTGGGGATGTTCTTTGGGGATGGGGTAACACCCAAGCCCGCCCATGATGATTAATACTAGTAATAGTACAACTGGCTTCTTTTTGCAATTCTTCCCGACGTTGTTCTAAGCGACCATTTAATTCAAATAGTCGGTCTTCTAATTGTTTAATCCGCCCTTCTAATCCCTGTTCTTTAGAACCAGATTCCTTAAGTTCAAACAACTCTGCATATTGAATCTGGATCTTATTTATAATCACATTCAGACTAATTTCTATATGCTGGGAAATTGTCGTGACTTCCTTTTGTCTTTGGGTGCGAATTTCTGTTAAAAAGCTATTTAATTCCTGTTCAACTAATGCTTGTTCTACCTGTTCGCGACTGGGTAAATTACTATCATCTGGTATGGAATTAACCCAGTTACCATTGTCCTCACCTTCCCCACTGGTACTAGGTACTAAATCTAAAAATATAGTTGGTTGACGGATGGTGATTTTTCCATCTAACTCTGTCTGGACTACATATAAACGTTCATGGAGTTTATTACCCCGTCCATCACCAATCCCGGCGGAAAATACATCTAACCTCCCTGGGGTGTGACGATGTAAATCAAAAAATACCGCACCCCGGCGCAGGTCTTCCTGTACTTTGGTAGCAACTTCCTCCCGGACACATTCAAATAGGGGATGTCCTGGGGTGACCCATTCTAATGTGGGGTCATTTGTCAATATCTGTTTATCAAAGGTAATCTTTTTATACTCTCGCCCCAATTTACCAAAGCGAGTTTCTAACTTATCTCCCGTTCCCCACAAGGTGCGCGGAACCCGCCCAATTTTATATATTTTCCTACCCTTCCCTGTTTCCTTGGGATGAATCCCCGTTATGGGTGCTGCTTCGACAAAGAAATCATGGATGACTTCGGGAACTAATCGCCGTTCCTTAGCTTCAGCAGATTTACTGATAATTTGTGATAAGTTTAATTCCCGTTTGGCTAGTCCTTCCAAGGCAGAATCACTAATTTTACGGAAATGTTCTGTATCTACTTGTTCTACAATCCGATCAAGAATTGCCCCCTCAGTCAGGTTATGGGCGTACATATCCCGCATCATCTTTTCTAACTCATTGGCCGGGAAAATATCACCTAGGACGTTAAATACTTTACCGGTTCTTTCCGGGTCTAAATCCCTTTCAATGGCGCGAATCCGCTCAAACAGCTTCCATAGTACCTTACCTTCAGTGGTATTAATAGCAACAAAGTTAAAAATTAAACAATCTTTATCCTGTCCGTAGCGGTGAATACGTCCCATCCGCTGCTCTAATCTTACCGGATTCCAGGGGATATCATAATTAATCATGAACCAGCAGAATTGTAAATTAATTCCTTCTCCCGCTGCTTCCGTCGCTACCAGTACCTGACACTCTTCTTTAAATTTCCGTTCGGAATAAATGCGAGTGTTGGGTGTATCTCGATCGCCTATTTTCATTGTTCCATGAATTTGGGTCACCGATAAACCCCAAGCTTGTAATTTCCCTACTAGATAATCTAAGGTGTCCTTATGCTCAGTAAAAATGAGCATTTTCATCTTAGGGTCTTGAAAAATTCCCTCCTGGGTAATTACTTCTTTGAGTTTGACTAATTTAGATTCTACTTCCCGTTTTTCTAAGCTCAATGCTTGACTAATTAAACCAGTTAATTTCAAAATCTCCGTCTGTAAAGCAATGGGGTCAATAGAAGCTACCACACCTTCTAAATCCCCCATAATTTTTTCCTGTTCTGTGTCTAATAAATCCTCAAAATCATCGGGAAGCTTTTTTTTAATTTGCTCTTGACGATGAGCTTCTGGGTCTTCTAAAATTCTTTGGCGTTTATCGCGCATTCGTTCTAAACTGCGCCGCACAGCGTAAATACTAGAAGCAAAGCGACGTTGTAACATCGCCATAGTAAAACCCAATGCTCTACCTTTAGCTGTATCATCCGTTGCAGCTTTGATTGATTGGTCTTCTACATAGTCTGTCAGTGCATGATAAAATTCTAATTCTTCCGCGTCAATTTGAAACTCAATAGTATCAACTTTGCGATTAGTGAATAATTTTTTAACAATACCGGTTTCTGCATCGGGAAATGTTTTTAAAGATTCTTTGGTACGACGCAGGTAAAAAGGAGCATGATTTTGATTAATTGCAGCTTGTAAACTTTGCACATCTCCATACACATCTCTATCTAATAATTCTAGGAATAAACAAAAGTTTTTCGGGTCGCCCTTATGGGGGGTAGCGGTCATTAATAAATAGTGGTCGGTAATTTGGGAAAGTTCTTCACCCAGTTTATAGGCTAAGGTTTTCTTACCGGAACTGTAAGCACTCATTTTATGTGCTTCATCCACTATAATTAAATCCCAGTTACTTCTTAATAAACTATCTTTTGCATCTTGAATGCGAGAAACCCAAGATACAGAAGTGATCACTTGACTTTTGTCTTGCCAAGGATTAGAACCATAATTAGCCCGCAGAACATCACCCCGGATCACCTCAAATTCTTCGCGAAATTTGTCTTTTAGTTCTCGTTGCCATTGAAATGTCAGGTTGGCGGGTGTAATAATTAGGGTACGTTTCACCAGTCCCCTAGCTTTTAATTCTTTCAGCAGCAACCCCGCCATAATAGTTTTACCCGCTCCGGGGTCATCGGCAAGTAAAAACCGCAACCTTGGCTGTTTTAAAAAATACTCATAAACCGCCTCTAATTGATGGGGGAGGGGGTCTACCCGGGCGATCGCCAAGGCAAAATAAGGATCATATTCGTAAGCTAACCCCAAACGCAGAGCTTCCACACCGAACCGAAAATACTGGGCGTTACCATCAAAGGGTTCTCTTTCCGGTGTAGCTTGTAACTGTTCCAACTGTTCAGCGTTGAGTATGGGTTGATAAACCTGATTAGTTTTGAGTCCTCTACCCGTGAGTTTAACTGCTGTCCCCATTGTTTTCACGGACAATACCTGTACTGGTTCTGGAAAGATGGAACCACGCACAATTACATCTTCTTGTAGTTGGTCAATTTTCATGGGGTTACCTCTGAATACTCAGTAGTATATCTGTTACCAATACTTGACTGATGATATCAGTATAAACACATTTAGGTAAACTTTATAGTTAAAATTGTTGTACTTAAAGGTCATAAAACTTAAGAGATTAACTAAATATTTTTACATAAAACAACTTCTTAGGGTAGGTAAAAAAGCCGACTCCTCCCTACTTACAAGGGTAGGTTTTTTACATAGAGATTTATAATAGGGAAAGACTTGGCAGACAAGGAAGAAGAACCAAGAAAAATAAAAACCCATGAAGATTTAGTGATATATCAAAAAGCGTTTAATGCGGCGATGACAATTTTTGAATTATCAAAACAGTTTCCTGCGGAAGAAAGATATTCTCTGACTGACCAAATACGTCGTTCTTCTCGTTGAGTATGTGCGAATTTTGCACAGACATGGAGAAAAAGAAGGTATCAAGCATCATTTATAGCTAAATTAAATGATTGTGAATCGGACAATACTCAATCAATTGCTTTTAATAGCTCTTAAAGGGGTGTTTTTTCACGCATTGGCATAACTTCCTTGTCTACTTTCCCTCCTTGTCTTCCTAGTCTTGCCCTGACGACAATGTAAAAAACCTACCCTGATAAGAGGAGGGGACTGGATTTTCTGGTTTCAGGATGAGCGCTGATTAATTTTCAACCAGGTAAAAACTTGCTGTGATGTCAGGTTTAAATCGACTCCTGCTAAAACTTGCACAGGGGAAGCTCCTCTACAAATCTGAGGTTGTTGGTCTGGGGTCAAAATCAGCACAGAATAATCATCTGGATCAACCATCCACCCCAACTGACAACCATGTTTTAAACAATACAAAAGATTATCAATCACCCGATTCGCCTTCTGATCAGGGGAAAGAATTTCAATAGACCAATCAGGGGGTGCTGTAAAATTATCCTCCGGTTCTCCCACTTCGTTGACTGCAATTCGCGACCAAGCAATTACAGCGATATCAGGAACAATAGATCGCCCGGCGAAAGTACAACGCAGTTCAGGTAAGGCCGTATATACTTGGCTATGACTATCAACTTCAGTTAACAGGCGCTTTTGTAAAATAGAGTGGCGAGTTTTTGGCATTGGTTTTTGCATGGCTTCCCCGTCCATGTATTCCCATGCTGGGGATTCCTCTACACAGGGAAGTTTCAGAAATCCATCAATTGTCAGAGTTTGGGGGGAAAAGGTAGTCATGGTTTGGGAACTCGGCTTTTACTGTAGAATTACACAGGAGAGCAGCCAGATAAAATACTGTGCATATTGACAACTGCACCAATCACAGCGATCGCCGGGGCGGTAAATCCAGTGGCTGTAACTTGGGCAATAATAGTTTCTAGGGTTCCAATCAATTCTTGTTGTTCTGGTCGTGTCCCCCAACGCACTAAAGCAATGGGTGTTGCACAATCCAGCCCAGCTTGGCTTAATTGTTCCACAATATAAGGCAGATTCTGAACCCCCATGTAAATCACAATAGTTTGTGAACCTTGGGCGATCGCCTGCCAATTTACCTGGGGTTTATACTTATCCACTGATTCATGCCCTGTAACAAAAGTTACAGAAGAACTATATAATCTATGGGTTAAAGGTATACCAGCATAGGCAGGAGCCGCCACACCAGATGTAATACCCGGCACAACCTCCACAGGTACACCAGCAGCCACTAAATCCGCCATTTCCTCCCCCCCACGACCGAAGATAAAAGGGTCACCGCCCTTGAGTCGCACAACTAGGGGGTATTCTTGGGCTTTGGTAATTAATAACTGGGTAGTTTCTGACTGTAATAATGAATGTCTCCCCATGCGCTTACCGGCGTTGATTTTTTCCGCTAGGGGGTTAATCATGTCTAAAATCTCTGGACTAACCAAAGCATCATAAATCACCACATCAGCACATTCTAATAAACCCTTACCCTTGAGGGTCATTAGTCCTGGGTCTCCTGGCCCCGCACCTAATAAATAAACCTTACCCGTCACCGTGCGGCTCATGTATCTATTAAATCCCCAATTATCTCAGCTAATTCTGGACTTGCTCCCAAAGGCGCAGCCAGTTGGAAGGTCACAGTAGGAAATTGTAATTTTAGCCTTTCTAGGGACTGAGCGATCGCATCAGTTATGCCACCTGTAAATAAAAAGTAGGGTAAAATTGCCAATTTTGTCTGTCCTGCAGCCACTAAAGCCTGGATACGTGATTCTAAACTAGGAGCTACAGCCCAATAAGCAGTTACTGCACCCAACTGAGCCGCCATGGTTTCTATAGGCTCTAGGGAACCGGGACGACGGCTACCATGGGCTAATAAAATAGTGGTTTGCGCCCCCATTCTAGCCATTTCTTGGGATAGCAAAGTAACTAAATCCTGGTGACTACCTAAATGGGGGTGTTGATGAATAATTATATCTTCACCCAGAGCCTGTTGTGCCAAAGCAATCTGCTCAGGAATATCCGCCATCACATGGACACCCGGTAACAGAAACAGTGGGACAATTTCTAAGGAACCAACCCCATCCAAAAAAGCAATACTAGCAAAGTCTTTAATCTGCTGATGTAAAGGCTGTGGTTGTAATTCCAGAGCAGCTATACCTACCAAATGTTTACCATTACCCAGTTGCGCAGATACCAACTGTCCTAATTCCTCCATAGCCACTTGGGGGCGGGGGTCACGACTACCATGGGATACCAGTAAATATGCAGATGTCATAATCATTGCTGCTTGGCAGTATAAGTATAAAAGTTATTAAAAGCTCCTACGGTTTCAAATTTATATAACGGTATCCAGGAACTGATTTTTAAATCAGTGCTGTAAACACTAAAAATGACAAAATCCTGCTTTTGGGTACTCCGTGCGAGGATATCCCGCATTTGGGGAATAGTTTGATCTACCAGATTGTCACATTGAGACTTGATTAAATTTTCTAAAAAATTGCTGGTTTTCTGGCAAACGTCCACCTTTAAATATTCTGTCAGCCGTTGTGTGGCATACTCTTCATATTCAGCCTGAGAAGGATTGGTCATGGCCATTGCTACCCCCAAGGCTAGTAGTCCTATAACTCCCGAACATCCGATAGTTGTAAGTGCTTTCATGGTTTCTGGCTTAAACTCACTATAGTTATCCGAGTGGAATTTGAGAAAATCCGCCGCTTGAAAAAAAAGTCTTGATCATTTTCTGAATATCGTGCTATAATCCCTAGTATACAATGGCGAGCGTAGCCAAGTGGTTAAGGCAGTGGTTTGTGGTACCACCATTCGTGGGTTCAAGTCCCATCGTTCGCCCTCATTTACAAAAAATTTGATTAACAGTCTAGAGTACTAGAGAATTTGCCATAATAACCCTAAGAGGATATTTGATAAGTTTTCAAAAGGTAATTTTTATCTTAGGGAACAGGGAACAGGGAACACCGAAGGATTGGGAAGGATTGGGGAACACAGAAAAAACAATAAAATCCAGTCCCCTCCCCTGACAAGGACAAGACTTGGTGGACAAGGTGGACAAGGTGACAAGGGAGAAAAACAGTACAAAGTCTGTATTTTTAGTAAGAAAAATAGCCCCTTAAAAGACCATTGTCCGT
>NZ_JAQMTM010000094.1:0-5600 GCF_028331085.1 Anabaena sp. CS-542/02 | reverse complement strand
TTCTATTTTTCTAGAAGTTTTTTGATTTTTAGGTAACTGAGATTGAAGACTAGCTTTAACTTTGTTGTCAAACTGATTACAGGATTTAATAGCTTTGCCGCAAACAATAAAAGGTTTGAAGTCGTGACAATTACTACTAACTCTGACTCCAGACATTTAACGCTGAGTAGCTTTAAGTTCACCACGTTTCCACATCCTCCAAGCAGTCTGGTAACTTATTTCCTTTGATTTAGCGTAGTCAGATAGTTTCATTCCCAAAATATCCCACAAATGATTATATCTGACTATATATGATTATATTTTTATCATTTAAACCTTATACCATTTAATTTGGATTTACCAGACTAGCCAGTGTAGCTAGCTCTTGGGCTGCAATCGCTTTAGGCAAATGGATCTGATAACAGTGGGATTTTCACTGTAAAAGTTGCTCCTTGTCCTTCCCCCCCACTCTCTGCATGGACAGTACCGCCATGCAATTCTACTAAATGACGTACAATTGCTAGGCCTAAACCCAAGCCGCCATAGGAGCGGGTAGTGGAACTATCCGCCTGGAGGAAGCGGTCAAAAACATAAGGAAGAAACTCTGGCTTAATACCAATACCCGTATCCCGAACTTGAATTTGAGCATAACTAGTAATGTTTCGGGGTAAATTTTGGTGATCATCAATACTATGGGAAAGTTGAACTTCTACCCTACCCCCTGTAGGGGTAAACTTGATGGCATTAGATAGTAAATTCCAGATCACCTGTTGTAAACGCTCCAGATCACCAGCAACTAAAAATTTAGAATGATTATGGTCTATTCCCTGGGGAGGAATCACGGAAAATCTCAAATCAATTTCTTTAGCTTGGGCGGCTAACTGGACCGTTGTCATCGCCGACTCAATTAGGGGAACCAAATCGTAACTAAAAACATTGAGATACAACTGTCCCCTAATCATGCTGGAAATATCTAGCAAATCTTCTATAACCTGGGCTTGTGTCCTAGCATTGCGCTCAATAGTTTCCATCGCCTTCGCCATTTGAGTGTCACTAAGTTTGCGAGCTCGCAGCAGTTGCACCCAACCGAGAATAGCATTCAGAGGCGATCGCAATTCATGGGATAATATACCCAGAAATTCATCCTTCATGCGGTTGGCTTGTTGCAGTTGCTCTGTTTGCAGTTGCAGAGAAGCAATTAACCTCGCCCGTTCCATGGCCACCGCTATTTGGTCACAAACTGCTTGCATCATCGCCCTTTGATTTTCACTAAAACAAGAGCAACTGCGGCTACCAAAACAAAGAGTACCCAAAACCCGTTCTGATGCTATTAACGGGTAACTATAACAAGCCTTCACCCCTAAATTCCGAATTAATTCTGTTTTTGGGTCAGTGGATTCCTGAACATTTTCTACATAAATAGGACGGCGTTCTTGGACGACAGTACCGCACACCGATTGACCCAACGGTAACCACTCATATTTTTTAGCCACCTCCTCAGAACAGCCCGTAAAAGATCCTAAACGGATCACCTGATGGTTTTCCTCAACTAAATAGTTAAAGTAAACATCCAAACCAATCTGCTCCGCCAGTTTTTGGTAGAAGCTGTTAATTAATGCTACTGGTTGCTGACTAGATAACAAATCACTGGCTGTGTTAAACAGCAACTGTAACCTTTTGTAACTTAATGCTTGCGCCTTTTCAATTTCCTTAAGATTGGTAATATCTTGAAAGCCTGCTACACAGGTAGCTGAATGACCGTGCATTGCTGGTATAGTATCACCAAATATCAGTACAGAGCGCACAAGGTCGCCAGTGTGCCAGTTTATTTCTAATCCATCTAAACGTTCTCCCCTGGCTACCCGCGCCCCGGGTATTTGCTCCTTAGGGATGCGATTTCCTGCCGCATCTGTGCAATAGTATGTACTGTCATACTCTTCTACTGGTACACCTTTGGGAAACTCACCCCCGGCTAATTCATCAGCAGCTTGATTAGCAAAGGTTACCCGCCCCGTTTCAGGTTCAACAAACAGTAATGGTAGAGGCATCAGATTTAAGACTTCTTCGAGCCATTTTTGCTGATTGTGAACTGCTTCCTCTATCTGCTTACGCTCTGTAATATCCAAAAATGCCCCAACACTACCTCTACTGTCACCCTGTTCATCAAATAACGGGGCGACGTACTGCAACAACTTGACAAGTTTGCCATCTTTATGTATTACCTCAATTTCCGAGTCTAAAACTGTCACACCATGAGCAGCAGAATATTGCATAGGTAACTCTTCTGGTGATAGTTTTTTACCGTCGCGGTAAACTTGAAATTCTGCCGGTTGTTCTTCACCGGTCATACTCACAGAAACATCATCGTCTGGTGATATCCCTAATTGTTGAGCAAGACAGGGGTTAATTCTCATAGTTTTGCACTCTGCATCTTCAGCAATACCGATACCAATAGGGATAACCTGAAATAAAGTTTGCAATTCGCTGATCCGACGTTGTAAATCTTTATTAAGTTGTACTATTTGTTCTCTTGCTTCCTGGCGTTCGCTTAAGTCAAGAATAAACGCCACTGATTCTTGTCGGTTCTCTGCGAGCAACACGTAACCCACTAAAACCCGAATCCGCCGACCATCTTTGTGAATGTATTCTTTTTCATAGGGGGTACAAGCGCCTCTGGGATTTTCCTGGGCTTCGGCGATACCTTGAATATCTAAATGCAAATACTCTGGTGGTGTGATATTCCGGCAATTTAATTTACCTGTGAATAAATCCTCACGGCTGTAGCCAATCATCTCTAGAAATGCATCATTGGCTTGGTGAATACCACCATAGATATCACCAAACTTAATACCAATGATGTTAGCATCTACAAAAGTTCTCAGCTTTTCTTCCTGTGCTCTGAGTTGTTCTTGCGTTTCGTCGCGTTGACGTTCAATACGTGATATTACTGCTGAAGTTTGCCAAATCAAAATCGCAAAAATCACTATTAAGATGATGGCAAATAAGGATATAGCAAAAGCAGAACTGTATTTCCCTGCTAATTGACCATGGAGGATAAACCAGCCTATCACTAATGGTATAGCTATAGCTGCCGGTAACAAACGACGCGCCATCAACCCGCCATAGGTATCACTCATTACTACTGCCATAAATGCCTGATCTGGACTTGCCCAGAGAATGCCCATACAAAGTACAATGAACTTTACTCCTGTATGTAATCCCATTGATGTTGTATATGAGGGGGTGGTGGGAAACAATCCTACTTGATACATATAACCGATGAGTACCTGTGCCGAAATCACTAGTACTATCAGGGTAAAAAGTTGAATGTACCAAAAATTCAGCTGATTTGGCGATGGCGATAGGGTGGTGTTAGCCATATGGGCGGAAATTTCTAGAGCTATACCCAGAAATATAAAGTTTAAGGCACTCTCAAACCCCATTCGCCCTGGAGGGGATGTTAATACTGCAGTTGCTTGCTCCTGGAAGAGTAATTCATCAATACCAAAATTCCAGCCGAATAAATACTGAGCGAGGGTGAGTAACCCAATCAAGGTAACAGATGCTGCACAAATTCGCGAGCAGGATAAGTAAGGGATAGTAGAATGACTTTTTCTGCTGAGTTTTATTTGCGACATCCACAAAGATATACCAGATAGCACAAAGCATAAAGCTGTATTAGGCTTCATTGTCACTAGACTGGTGTTACCGCAGGTTTTAATCAATTCAATGTCAAACAACCAGCCAAACAGCACCAAAACACCGACTAATATCGTGATTATACTTGCAACTTGTACCACTCGTAAGCGATGTAAGCTTGGCAGTTGCAAGCGGTTAAAATTTAACATTGAAGTTTTACCACCCAACGGTTTACCGTAGTCACTTTACTTTGTTTAAAGAAATAAAACCTGACCTATATAACCAGAAAATTTCTAGTTAGGCTATATACTCTTGAGATATTTTTTATCTATCTATAGGCATATTTTGCGGATTACACAATCTACATTAGAAAAGAATAGATACAAAAACATCTATCTTGAAACATAATTTTAAAACATAAAATCATGAGAAAATATGCCCTCGGCCTGTTGTGAGAAGTCAGGGATTCACTGATATGTTATTTCTGGTAT
Source organism: Anabaena sp. CS-542/02 (assembly GCF_028331085.1). NCBI lineage: Bacteria > Bacillati > Cyanobacteriota > Cyanophyceae > Nostocales > Nostocaceae > Anabaena > Anabaena sp. CS-542/02. The sequence continues at coordinate 1,491 of NZ_JAQMTM010000094.1, read as the reverse complement.
AATTATTTAGTATTAATAAACACTTTATATATGTCTGTGATTAATAAATAGGGGCAATTGATTAATTGCCCCTGGGAGTATATTGTTAATTTTATTAATTTAATTTTGGCGGTTCTAGGTCTTTAGCTACATAAGGGCGTATTTTTGCAAATCCTCTAGTGAGCAGACTTCCAAAGCTCTACAATGGGTAGCGCCAAGCACAACAGGGGGGGCGACACCAGCATCTAAAGCTTCTTGCCAACGGGCCGCACATAAACACCAGCGATCGCCTGGTCGTAGTCCAGGAAAATTAAATTGGGGAACGGCTGTACTCAAGTCATTCCCCTGGGATTTAGTAAACTCGAGAAATTCTGCTGTAACTTGGGCGCAAACAACATGCATCCCGAAATCCTGACCACCTGTATTACAAAAGCCATCGCGGTAATAGCCAGTCATGGGAGATGTACAGCAACTCTCCAGGTTGGTTCCTAGTACGTTTTTTGCCTGTGCCATAGTCAATTTTTAATTTTTGTAGTAATTTTCAGATTAAGATTCCCGTAATACATATCCTACGCCCCGCACTGTTTGAATCAGACGTTTATGAGTGTCAGATTCAATTTTCAGGCGTAAGTAGCGAATGTACACCTCTATAACATTGGACTCACCCATAAAATTGTAACCCCAAACATTTTCTAAAATTTGTTCGCGGGTTAATACCTCGCGGGGGTGTTCCATTAAGAATTTTAATAGTTCAAATTCTTTCATTGTCAAGTCAATTGACCGTCCGTTATGTATAGCGCGACGGGTGGCGACATCTAAAACCAAATCTCCAAAACGTAACTGTTCTGTGGTTTCAACATCAGGCTTTAAATACAGGCGAATTAAATTTAAAAAGTCTTCTGGGCGGTAAGGCTTGAGGACATAATCATCAGCCCCAGCTTCTAAACAAGCGACCCGGTCATCTACTGTATCCCTGGCCATGAGTATCAATACCGGGGCACAAATCCCGGCATTTCTGAGTTTTTTACACAATAAGAGTCCTGATTCTCCTGAGAGCATCCGGTCTACAACAATTAAAGCAGGTGGCCGATGGCTTTGCCCAATAGAGGCATCGCGGCAGTATTGTAAACCGCTGGCCGCATCATGAGCTAAGATCGCTTCATAGCCGGCTTCTCCCAAATCAAAGCTTAACTGATTTGCTAGACTCTCATCGGTTTCAATCACCAGAACACAGGGATTGTGAGCAATTGTCATCATTAGTTAGTAGGAATTTTGGATGGGAGATTTGAGATTTCTCAGAGATTGGGACACAGACTGAATCACGAAAATAATTATCACAGGGGGACTAAACTATACAGACTAAGAGTGAGGTATTTAGGTAAAAGAATCAAGAGAGGTTTATTTAGGTCTAAGTCTGGGAAAATATATTCAGCAGACTTGAATGGTTCCCTAAATATATTAAGAAAGGTAGCTGGGGACTCTATCTTTGATGGAAACTCAGTAGAGAGGCTT
>NZ_JAQMTM010000093.1:0-21184 GCF_028331085.1 Anabaena sp. CS-542/02 | reverse complement strand
GGGTAAGGGGTACTTTTAAATAATGGTTCCCCATGTTGTCGCCAAAAGTCTAAGAATAAGTCTAATAATTTTTCTGGGATTAATTCACCACTAGGACTCAACCATTCAGGTTCAATCACCCCTAAGGACATAATGGGGGTATAGGCTAAAACTTTAGGTAAAACTTCTCTATAAATGGGGTTAGCAATTTCTAAACCTCTGATGGGATGATAACGACACAATCCTAAATCTAGGAGAAAACGAATATCATCATTAGGCACATCTGGTAATTCTTCCCCAGCTAACATGGGTTGAATAATCGCCTTAACCCTATCTTCTCGCAGTCGCTCGGCGAGACTATCTAAGTGGGTGTCTTGCCTTTGAATTAGTATATCTTTGGCTTGATTGATTAAATCTACCGTGATGGGGATATTTACATCTTCTGCTAAATACTCTGTAACTTGACGGGCGATCGCATTGACTAACCAAGGTTGACCCTGGGTTAAATAGTAGGCGTGGTTAACAGCTTCGGGGGTAAAGATTTGCCCCGTGGCTGCGGTGTGTTGTGCGTATAGATTATGTACATCTTCTAAAGTGAAATTACTTAAAGTTAAAGATTCCACCTTGATATTAAAGGGACTTGAGGTATTTAACCTGTCACTACCACCAGAAGCTACCTTATAATCACGTACATCCCTCATCCCAACTAAGGCCACACATTGGGGAAAGCTCTGGGGACGACGGGGGAAACCATCCCTTAACTGTCTTAAGACAGTAATTAAAGTTTGATTTTGCAGGGAGTCAATTTCATCAATAAACACTACTAAGGGGCGCTTAGAAGTTTCTGCCCAGGATTTGAGGAAGGAGCCAATACGTTGAGGTGGATTACCATTAGTTAAGAACGGTGGTTGTAATTCTGTTGGTAGCCAACAGTCAATAGCATCTTGCCAAGCATCTAAAATCCTTGTTTCTGCTACTTCTGGCTGATCGGGAAAGGGCGAGCCTACTTCTGCGGATACCATGACGGCAGTATATTTACCACTGGCAGTTAATTCCTGTGCTAGGGTAAGCATGGCAGTGGTTTTACCGGTTTGTCTGGGTGCATGGATGACAAAGTAATTGCGCTGTTCAATCAGGCGTTTTAATTCTGGTAACCGTTCACTGGTCGGTAGGGTATAATGTATATCCGGTTGACAAGGGCCTGCTGTGTTAAACCATTTAGTCATAAAAGTTTAAGTATAGGTTGATTTGATTATAACTGTGATGACGGTTGACGGTTGACTGTTGACGGGTCAGGGTTTAAGAGCTACGACCACCGGGAGCCAGGGGTTAGAAACCCCTGTCTAATAGCTCAAGTCGGATAAATCCGACTGGGCGTTAAATATAACTTTATAAATAGGGTTAACAATCATGGACGAGAGTATTATATGTAACCCAATAGTCCACTTTTAGGGCTAATGGCTGTTGATGGTCACACCTCTTCCCAGTCAACCGTCAACCGTCAACCGTCAACCGCGATGGTCAGGAGTTTAGTTGATAAAATGATTGACACCAAAACCAACCGCCCGATTTTTGGGAGACAATTCTGCTGCGAGTTGTAAAGCAGCTTGTCTACCAATTGCGGTTTCAAACACTGAGGAAAACACCGCATCAATATGATGCTGTTGGCAAAATTGGCGCAGACGGGAAGGGTAACCCGCTATCCCTGGTTTAATCACAAAAATCCCTCGCCAACCTTTTTGAAAGCAGTATTGTAGTTGTGGGAATGTGGCCACAGACTCATCTAAGGCGATCGCAGTCTGAAAACTAGCGCTTAAGTCCAACATCGCCGCCAATTCTGGGATTGGTAATGGTTGTTCCAGAAATTCCACATGAGAAACATGGTCACAAATTCCCAACCATAGTTTAGCCTCCTCATAACTCAGTCCACCATTAGCATCTAATCGCAATTTAGCTGTAGGGGGTAAACTCCGGGTTAATAAATCAAAGATTTCCCACTCCCTAGAAAACTCACCCACGCCAATTTTCCATTTAAATGTACGGTATCCTTGCTCCCACAGGGGTTTCCACTTACTTAACGCCCCCTCCCCTGCTGGTAACAATCCACTATAACGGAGAGATTGAGGGGATCTGAGTAAATTACCCATTGCTTCCCAAGCTGACTCAAAAGCAAACTGACAAGCGGGTAAGGTATCGGGAATTGAGAAAATCATCTCCCGTGTAATTATCCCTGGTAATTGGCGACAAAAATCTATAGCTTCCTCTAGAGTCTCCGAACCAAACCAACTAATAGGTGCAATTTCGCCCCAACCACAGTTACCCCCAGAATCACGCAAATGAATGATTACACCCTCACGGGTAGACCAAACCCCATGATTAGTAATCAATGGTTGTAAAAACCGCCTCCTGTAGCAACGAAAATCAAAGTTAAAAATCTTAACCAACCCCTAAGATAAACCCCAAACCCAACAGCAAACAACAGCAAAAATGTAAATTAACTGCAATAAACTTACAATTACTCACCTTTTCCGGGAGATAATGATTTTTTTGCACATGGTGACATAACTGTAAAGCCAAAGGTAAACTCAGCCAACTAAGCAGAGTCCAGAGTGGGAACACCTCCCAGACAACAAATAACAAAATCAGGGGATAAATACTACTGGTAAACCAATAGAGGACTTTTGCAGCTTTGGCGGTTCCCAAACGCACCACAGGCGATCGCTTACCCGCTGCTATGTCATCCTTAACTTGGTGAAAGTGCGAGCAAAATAAAATTAAACTGGTAGCAATGCCCACAATCACAGAAGCTGCTAAACTAGTCATAGACCAAGTTTGAGTTTGGCTATAGTATGCCGCTGTTATCGCTAAAGGTCCAAAGGCAAAAAAACAAATAATTTCCCCTAAACCTTGGTATCCTAAGCGAAAAGGTGGCCCTTGGTATGTGTAGCCCAAAGCACAGCACACCAAAATCAAACCTATCACAGTCGGGTCTTGCTGCCAAGTAGCAATGGCGATGATTCCCAGTAAACCAGCCAATAAACACAAGTTACCTAACCAAAATATTAATAACTTTTTGCCAGTTAAGTTAACTAAAGAATGATGTTTATTTTTATCAATTCCCGTTTCCGCATCAAAAACATCATTACTAATGTTTTCCCAAGCTAAAATTAAAATTGCTGCCCCTATAAAAGTAGAAAATACTACTAAATTAAATCCTTTAGTTTCCGCAAAGGCTACTGCTGTTCCTACCCAAATGGGCATAATAGCAACACTATACATTGGCGGTTTAATTGCCGCTATCCATAATTTAATTTGAGGATTTACAACCTGCTTTGTAGTCATCAGTCCTTATTAATGAGATTATAGTTATCTTACTCATATCTAAAATTTTACTGGTTCTGGAGACACCAGCGCCCATCCAGGTAGTGCAAAACCATCCTGTGCTTTACTAAAGACTAGTTAAGTGCCAAACTTATGGTATTTACTGTGGTTGGTTCACCCAAAACTCACAGATAACTGTTTAGCTTATGGGAACACCATCAATACAGCAAACCATACTCTGGTGAATTGGCAACTGAATATGCTACCTGTAGAAATACCACCACGTTTAATTACACTTTAGGAAGTTAACTTAAAAAAACTTTACTATTGCTAGACCCATGACAGTTTCACCATGTCGCAGCAACTTCTTTGTTACACACAAAGACCTATACCATTTTCTGTGCAAAGTTCAGGAAAATTGCCTCAAAAATAATTGTGGGCAAATTGTGAGTATTTCCCTGAATATTGACTGGGTAGATCCATTGGTTGTGTTACATAAGTTTACGTATAAAAACGATATAAATTTTTACATTGAGAACCAGGCTAAGGGAGAAGCGATCGCCGCCATTGATACGGTGTTAAAACTAGAAATTGATGGCAAACAACGTTTTCAGCAAGCTGAATATTTTATTAAATCCCGTCTCCAAGATATCAAAAATTTTGGTATAACTGAGCATAGTTTTAGTGGTCCTCACTTTTTTTGTTATTTCAGGTTTTTTGAGTATAATTCCCAAATAGACTACCCATTTCCATCGGCGACAATTTTTTTACCACGTTGGCAAATAGCAGTTAAAAATCAACAGTGTATATTAGTTAACAATATAATTATCAATTCCAACAGGAATGTAGAAAATATCCTTGAGGATTTGCACGATAAAATCAAGCAAATTCAGTCATTAGAATCTACTGTGAATAAATGGGATCAAGTACCAAATAAATTTAGCAAACAATCTGTAACTAATCCTCAAGACTTTAAAAGAGCAGTAATATCTGCAGTAGAAAAAATTCGCACGAGTGACTTAAGTAAAATTGTCCTAGCCAACGCCTTAGATGTGAAATCAAGCAACAGTTTTAATTTATTCAAATCCCTACATAATTTGCGGGAAATACATCCTAATTGTTATATTTTCTCTACCAGTAATGGCAAAGGACAAAGCTTTATTGGTGCGAGTCCAGAACGACTAATTAGTGTTAATAATCAAGAATTAGTATCCGACGCTTTAGCCGGTTCTGCACCCAGAGGTACAACAGATGCAGAAGATGCAGCTAACGCCAACCGCTTACTAAATAGTATCAAAGAAAGACACGAACATTCTTTAGTGATTGATTTTATTACTCAACACCTATCACAGCTAGGTTTGTCACCCCGGGTATTAGCACCGCGACTGAGACAATTATCTAACATCCAGCATTTATGGACGCCCATTATAGCCAGAGTTCCCCCTCACGTTCACCCCTTAAGGATAGTATCCCAACTTCATCCTACCCCAGCGGTTGCCGGTGCCAGCAGAGATTTTGCCTGTGCTGAAATTCGTCGCTATGAAAACTTTGAGCGGGGTTTATATGCTGCGCCTCTAGGTTGGATAGATGGTAGGGGGAATTGTGAATTTATAGTTGGGATTCGTTCAGCATTAATAGATGGCGATCGCGCCAGGCTGTATGCTGGTGCTGGTATAGTTGCTGGTTCGGATCCTGAGAAAGAATTTGCAGAAGTGCAGCTGAAACTTCAAGCCCTACTCAAAGCATTAGTATAAGGTTTAATAAACATATAGCTGTTTTTGTCTGAGTGAGGTTAATTAACCGCAATCAGGCTATGATACCTTAATGATCAAATATTCTTGGTGTCCTTTGGGCCCTTGGCTGTTAATCCTTGTGTTTATCAGCAGGGTCACCTTCAAAAGGTTGAACCCCCGTCGCTGGATAGTCATCATCTCTAGGACTAAAAATTCTGCTCACAGCTTCCGAAATATAGTTCATTGATTGCTGAGGAATATTTTTAATTGATTGAAGTATTTCCCTGACTCTTGCTGAACTAGACATAACATGATCTCCTAAAACACCGAATCAAGTAAACATTTATCTGTGTTCATCTGTAATTACCCAGATATTGATACCCACACTCACACAACAGCTTTGCTTAATTGGGCTTGCAACCCCGCCCAGGTCACACCGGCTAAACTAGGTAAAACAACATGAGCCGCACCAACTCGTTCACATGGACCTAGACCCACAGCCCACATACCAGCAGCTAGGGCTGCTTCTATACCCGCTGCTGCATCTTCAATGACTAGACATTGCTTTGGTGGGACTCCTAATTGCTCCGCTGCATATAGGAATAAGTCGGGTGCAGGTTTAGGTTGTTGTACACTATAACCATCAGCGATCGCATCGACTTGATCAGCAATTCCCAAACGCTCCACAACCATCTGGGCATTTTTGCTAGCTGAACCAATAGCGATTTTAATACCCTGTTGTCGCAACTCATCCAACAAAGCGATCGCACCTGGTAACAAATCTTTGGGTGTAATATTAGCAATCATCTCCACATAGTAGCGGTTTTTGCGCGCCAACATTGCCTGAATTTGTGACTCTGAATATTTTTTATTCTTAATGATTAACATTAAAGAAGCCCGACGGGATATACCCCGCAAAGCTTCATTAGCTCCTCGATTAAACTCTATACCCTCTTCATCTGCTAGTTTCCGCCAAGCTAAATAGTGATATTCAGCCGTATCAGTTAAGACACCATCTAGGTCAAAAATTACCCCGTGGATGGGGGAAGAAGAGGGCGCAAATAAAATCAATCCTTTGTGACTTTCCCCCTGAGTAATTTGGGGACGTAAATTGAATTCGTGCCATTCACCCCGCCAATGCAGTTTAAACCTCAGACCAGTCCACCCCTGGGGTAAATGAGGGTTAGCCGCAGGGCGACTGTCCCTGAGTTTAATTCCACCAAAACCAAAAACCACAGCTTGCCAAATTCCCCCAGCATTAGCCCCATGAATACCATCAGCAGTGTTACCGCGGGTGTCCTCAAGATCGATCATTGCTGCTTGCATAAAACGTTGATAAGCTTCTGCCCGTTTTCCTAAATCTGAGGCTAAGATGGCATGAATTGCCGGACCTAAAGATGAACCATAGGTAATATCCGTGCGGGGTGCGTAGTAGTCCCAATTTGCTTGTAATGATTTTTGATTGTAGGGAAAATCTCCCAATTCCCGCATCATATATAAAAGCATTAATACATCCGGCTGCTTGAGTACCTGCAACTTATTAGTTTTTTCGATCCCCAAAATGGCCTGCATAGACTGGGTGCGTGGTTCATAGTCGTTCAGGTTAATATCTTCCAACTGGAAAAATCCCTGGAACTGCTCTATTAATCCCGTTGAAGAGTCGTAAGGAATCCAGAGTTTAGCGGCGATCTGCTGCCATTGGCTTTTCGTTTCAGGGTTAAGTTGTAGTTGTTCGTCTAATTCCTTGGCTCTTTCCGGGAAGCTTTGATGCAGCCAGTCATTAACTATGACAGCTTTTTCTAAATGCCATTGCACTATCCGGTTAGTAAAGGTGTTATTGTGAACAAACTCGTGATACTCATCTGCTCCTATTACCCCGAGAATTTCATAGCGGTCTTGCTCAGAATTGAACTCAACGCGACTAGCCCAAAAAATGGCGGTATCTAAAATAATCTCTGCACCGCACCTTTGCATCCATTCATGATCACCAGTTGCCTGCCAATAATACCAGACAGCATAAGAAATATCTGAACTAATGTGAATTTCGTGGTCACGACACCAAATTCTGATATCATTACCGTAAAAATCACTAGGAAGCGACCAACGTGGTGTTACCTCATCCCCCGTAACAGCACTTTCCCAAGCATACATCGCCCCTTTATAACCATAATGGGATGCTTTACGTCTGGCACCATTTAAAGTGTGATAGCGGTAACTCAGTAAATTACGCCCTAGGGCTGGTTGGGTAAAGATAAAAAAGGGCAGAATAAAAATTTCTGTGTCCCAAAAGATATGACCACGGTAGCCAAATCCCGAAAGGGTTTTAGCGGGAATGCTAACTTTTTCATCATGTCTGGGGGCGGCAATTAACAGCTGAAACAAATTGTAACGGATGGCAAAGGCGGCTTTACTATCCCCCTCTATGGCAACATCACTGTAGTGCCAAACCTCATCCCATGCTTGGGCGTTGGCTTGCCGCAGGGTGATATAGTCTGGTAAGTGCGCGAGTTTTTCTTGAGCTGCTGAGACTGGTTGCGAAATTTCCCGCGAGGTAAAAACTGTGACTACCTTCTCTACTGTCACTGTCTGCTGTGGTGTAGCCAGAAAGGTTGCAGTTATCGTAGGGTAGCCAGGAGCAGTATGCACTTGTAAAGCGGATTCAGTTCCTAATAATACCACCCTTGCAGCCATACCAATATCAATCCGGGAGCCGCGAGTTCTGCTGTGTAACCAGATTCCTGCTGCGGTTTTACCCTGGTCGATTGCTTCCCAGTGGTTGAAACCTTGATTTTCTGGGTAGCCGTTAATACTAGCCTGAATTTCGACTACCCCATCAAAATTCACAGGCGTTATCTGGCAGCGTTGCCCTAATACGTGCTGATCAGCTAAACTAGCAAATCGTTCAAACTCAATGTCTATGGTTTGCCCAGTGGGACTACACCAGCGTACAGAACGGCTGAGAATGCCTTGACGTAGGTCTAGTTGTCGATCGTACTGTAATATTTCTCCCTCATGGAAACGGAAGCGATCGCCATTGATGTTGAGTATCAATGGTAACCAATCTGGACAATTTGCGAGTTCAGTATAAACTACAGGAACATGATCATAGACACCGTTGATAAAAGTAGCTGGTAATGCACGAATATAGCCTTCCTCAAAACTCCCCCGTGTTCCCAGGTATCCGTTACCGATGGTGAAGATGGTTTCTCTGGAATGTAACTGATCGGGGTCAAATGCAGTTTCAATTAATATCCAATCTGTATATATCAATTGGTTATAATCACTTTTTTTATTCATCTTCAATCCCTGTGCTAAATTCCCAATTAGGAAGGAAAACTTTTTACTTTTTAACGATGACAGAATTCTGCATATGTTGTTCTAAAATTATTTGGGATCTGGGTTTAAAAATCAGGTGGAATAATGTTTCTATATATCTATGTTTAGCTGCATTATTTTCAGGAGCGGCAAAGTTCCAAAAGCTAAATATTTTAGCCAGCAAGAGCATTTGACTATTGTTGATTTGCCAATTATATTTATCTAGAATACGTTGACTCATCCCCTGGGAAACTTCTCTCCAGAGTTGGGGTTGAGTATCACATTTGTCTATGAAGCTCAAAATTTGGTTTGCTGTTTCTTTTTCGTCTGTAGGATTAATATGAAATCCATTTTCTCTCTCTTCAATAATTTCTACAGCACCACCAAATTTAGTCACAAAAGTGGGTAAACCGGAAACCATGGCTTCCAGAATGCTCCGACCAAAGGATTCAAAGCGGGCAAAGTGAACATAAATTCCCTGAGTATCGGCAATGACTCGATAGGCTTCTCCTAGCTCACGACTGGGAAGACGCATCCCTATACAGCGTATATTGCCGTGTAGCTCATATTGATTAATTATGTCATGGAGTTTTTGAATTTCCTCTGCTTCTCTGGGGTTGCTTGCTTCGGTGGGATACAGTTTAGTAGTAATAAAAATCAGATTACAATGCTCTTGTAAGGCTGAATTTTTGCCAAAACATTCCGCTAAACCTGTGAGATTCTTCACTGAGGTGATGGGGGCAACATTGAGGATGGGTCGCTTATGAGGCTGGTCTAAATGACCGAGAATTTGGGGATGTTTACGAGTAAATAGTAAATCATGTACTTGGTTGGTAAATTCAACATCCCGCCTATGTTTGTGGCTATAAGGGAAAAAGATATTTTCACTGACTCCAGGGGGAACCATGTTGAATTTAGGGCTAAATAAATCAATGCCATCAACTACATGATATAGCTGGGGCATGGTAAAACACTTGTATGACTCATATTGCCCTATTGTATCTGGCGTGCCGACAATTTCTTGATAGGATGAAGTGATGATAAAGTCCGCAGCATTCATACTGATTAAGTCAGCGGTAAATTGTGCGGAAAAGTGATAATGTTCTTCTAAGTCCTGCCAATATAGATTACTAAATAAATGTTTGGGTTTTTCTAAAGTGTGGGCAATGTTGCACTGAGTGACTTTCAGGCTTTGGGAAAGCAGGGAGGCTACTAAGTTACCATCACTGTAGTTCCCAACAATCAGATCGGGACAACCTTGAAATTGAGCTAATAGTTGTTTTTCTGCATCCAGAGCAAATTGTTCTAAATAAGGCCAAATGTCATATTTAGAAATCCAATTGTTAGTAATCTCAGGATTAAATTCACCAAAGGGAACTCGCAAGATCCAAGCGTTTGCAGTGTCATCAATTTTCTCTAGCCGCAAATTACATTCTGTACCTTCGCAGTTAGGAATAAGTCTAGTGAGAATAATTACATGGGGTTGAATTCCTAATAAATCCAGACCTGCTAGTTTGAGTTCTGTTTGTAGTTTATTTTCCAAGCTGCGCGCTTGTTCCAGGACATAAATCACTTGACCTAGTGTTTCATCTCTACCTAAAACATCCTGTTGAGCGACCCAACCATGTATGGAAATGAGAACCACGCGAAAAATAGCAGGAATGCGGGTGACAAATGCTTCTAAGATAGCGGGTTGGGGACTGCGTATAAGTTGTTCTAACAGTTCTAGGGTTTCGGATATGCGCCCAGATGTATTACCCCACCCCGGTTCAAAACCTAGTTCTTGTAGGTGAGGGCGAAAATTGGCGTAGGGTTCTTCAGGGGGTAATTGCTCCAGAAATTTTAGGGCTTGTTTAATTTGTTGAGTGAGGTGGATACCGCAGGGAATGCGATCGCTAATTAGCAGGGGTTTTTGATCATAAGTTAGTTGATATAATGCTTGAAATAACACCTCTAACCAATAATTGCCGTCAGTCAACAGTTGATCGCATAAGTAACGATTGAGAAAGGCTAATCCTTGACCAATGTTTCTGGGGTCAGTAATTCTGGTGGATTTGGGGTAAAAGGGTTGAAAGTCAATTTCTAGAATGTGGGGTTGGTAGCGGTTAACCAGGCGATCGCTAACATCCAACCATGCTTGGGGTGTCACCGGCTCAAATCCAGAGCAGTCTGCTTGCAGTCGCCAAACTTCCTGGCTAGCAATCCTGGGGCGAAAAACAAACCAAGTACCTTCAGATTCTAAAATCATTTCATGGGTATTGTGAATTAATCTGCCAACAGAAGAAGAGTAGTAAAAGTAAGCGGGCTTTTGCTTCCTTTGACAGTAATCGGCAAAAATATGTAAAATCTCATTTCTTAAGAAGTAACGTTTATTGGTAGCACTTAATTGCAAAATAAACTGACATAGAGTGATTTTTTCATCTGTGTCTAAACAAGTCACCAAACATTCATACATGAGCAACTCCAGCACAGTATCAGGTCACGACCTCAAATGTGATGCTAGAGGTACATTTCCCATATTTATATTCATATAATAGATAGTATGAAAGCTGTTCACTTCTCGCTTCAGGATGAAACTCTAGCAATTCACTCTATACCTTCAGGTTGTCAATATGGTTACTTCCCCTGAAATCTACGTCAATCCGGAAGAATACTTAGAAAGTGAGGAAAATAGTCACGCCAAACACGAATATATTGATGGCTATATCTACGCCATGGCTGGGGCTTCTGACTCCCATGTGACTATTGCTCTCAACCTTGCTAGTCTGCTGCGTAATCATGTACGTAGTTCAGGTTGTCGGGTTTACATCGCCGATATGAAAGCCAGGATTGAATCGCTGAATCGTTTCTACTATCCTGATGTCATGGTGACTTGCGACCCAAGAGATCGGGAAACGCCGGACTATAAAAAATTCCCTTGTTTAATTGTCGAAGTCTTATCTGATTCTACTGAGGGCTTTGACCGTGGTGATAAATTTGCAGATTACCAGGTAATTTCCACATTGCAAGAGTATGTCTTAATCAATACAAAACGTCAGCGTATCGACTGTTTCAGTCGTAACGACCAAGGACTCTGGGTATTGCAATTCTACACCCCAGAACAAAAGTCATTGCGACTAACTAGCATTGACTTTGAGGTGACCATAGCACAAGTGTATGAGGATGTGGTTTTTGCTTGATCTGCGCAGTTCTTTGCGTTTAAAACTTCATTCCCACCCACTGAGTCACAGGGGACATAGCTCGCCAACCTAAAAACTTACCAATAGGTTCAGCTCTTTGAATAGAAACACGAGTGAAATTACCACCAACTTGATTATACCATTTAAATAAGGTTTGCTCCCCTTCTATGGTGACAACATTAGCTACCAACCGCCCACCGGGACGTAATGCTGTCCAACAAGTATCAAAAAGGTCTTCCGCCGTGACTCCACCGCCGATAAATATAGCATCCGGTGTAGGTAAATCTTTTAGGCTTGATGGTGCTTGACCGGGAATAATTTTGAGGTGGGGGGTTCCTAAAGCGGCGGCGTTGTCTGCAATGTACTTTAGTCTACCAGGATTCTGTTCAATGGCGATCGCCTGACATCGGGAATTAGTACGCATCCATTCAATGGAAATTGAACCGCAACCCGCGCCGACATCCCATAATAGTTCTCCGGGAGTGGGGGCTAATTTTGCCAAGGTAACCGCCCTGACTTCTCGCTTAGTTAATTGTCCATCGTGATGATAGGCATGATCTGGTAATCCTGGTAATCTGGGTAAGGGTATTACCCCAGAATCGGCAATACAATTAACTGCGATCGCATTGAGAGGCGCAATTTCTGTTTCACTCCAAGATGCGGCTGTACCTTGTACAATTCTTTCCTGAATACCACCCAGATGTTCTAGAACAGTAATTTTACTACCACCATAACCGCGATTTGTCAAGATTTCGGCAACAATTGCCGGTGTGTCTTTTCCGGCGCTCAAAATTAACAGTTGCGCCTGGGGGTAAATGTAAGACTGGAGAAGAGACGCGGGACGACCACACAAACTCAAGGTTTCTGTTTCGGTTAAAGACCATCCTAGTTTGGCACAAACGAGGCTGAAGGTAGAAGGCGCAGGGATGATGGTGATTTCTTCTAGGGGGAATTGTCGGGTAAGGGTGACACCGATACCGTAACATAAGGGGTCACCGCTGGCTAATACACAGATTAATTGACCCCGACGGCGGATAATTTCTGTTATTGAGGTGGTAATGGGTGATGTCCAGGCTATCTTCTCTCCTCGGTACACTCCCGGTAACATGGCCAAATGGCGATCGCCCCCTATAATCACCTCAGCTTGGTCAATCAGGGAACGTGCTATCGCACTTAACCCCTGTAACCCATCTTCACCAATACCAACAATCGATAGCCATTTACCTGTCATAGAAGCTGATAATAATTTCACTAGATGTGGTAGTTTTTCCGCTCCAAAATTGCGGAATTTTCCAACTTTTATGAGTGTGTTATAATCAATGTGCATTACAAGTTTTACACAAGTAATATATGGTAATATATATTTACTTGACTTGGTTAAATTTCATAATTAGGTTGATTATTAGTTGAAAATTAAAGCGTTGGATGTCAAAGCAGGCGATCGCATTATTGCCTACTGTAAGAATAAGATGCAGGTTTGCAAGGTGAAGCGCATCTTGGAGCCTGGTTCCACTAATATCACACTATTGGTGTTTACATCTGAGCATTATCGTGGATGCTTAGTTTCCTGTGTAGTGCGGTTCCAGCCTGACACCTTAGTTGATTTAGTTAATTTTGCGTAATCACCCTAAGTAATTATTATAGGGTTAATGGAGGTTGTAAATACAGTATCCAGATATACTCAGTACGATATTTAAGTGAATATTAAAAAAAATGCAGCATCCGGTGGGCTGAATACCTGATCATGTTAGATTAGTAAGGAAATAGGTTGGGAAACTCCGGTGTAATTCCGGGACTGTGCCGCAGCTGTAATGGTAAGACCAAAGCAGAATGTTCAGTTTTTTTTACTTGCCAAGTCAGAATGCCAACCCTAACAGTGTCATCAAGACACATTATCTACTACCTGCGTCGCACAGGGAAGGAGTGAATATTTTGCCGTCCGGTTTTGCCTTATGTCCTGGATTATTTTATGACACACCAGCCCAAGATGGGATATTATCTCGCATCAGAATACCAGGTGGGATTCTGGATAGTAAACAATGTCATGCGATCGCAGATGTAGCGGAGAATTATGGGGGTGGTTATGTGGATGTGACTAATCGCGCTAACCTCCAAATCCGGGAGCTGCGTTCGGGAATAAATACCAGTGTTCTCCAGAATTTACAAAATATAGGTATTGGTGCTGCTAATTTCGCTGTTGACCACATTCGTAATATTATGACCAGTCCTACGGCTGGTATTGATACCCAAGAATTAATTGATACCCGTCCCTTTGTGCAAGAGTGGGATAATTATATCGCCGCACACCCCAACCTATCAGGACTATCGGCAAAATTTAGTGTTGCTTTTGATGGTGGTGGTCAAGTTTCCGTATGCGATCGCCTCAACGATATCATGTTCGCTGCTGTTTTAATTGATGGTAAAGTTTATTTTCGTCTGTGTCTGAGCGTCGGCGATCGGGGAAAACCACCCCTTGATATGGGAATTGTATTATTGCCAGAGCAATGTTTACCAGTTTTAGCAGCTTTGGCTGAGGTTTACCTAAATCATACCGATCCTCACAGTGGACGCAAGCTACGTTTGCGAGAGTTATTAAATAAATTGGGTTGTGAAAGTTATCTTAAAGAAGTTGAAAAACTCTTAGCTTTTAAACTCACTCTCCATCAGCGCTTTGACACAACCAATTCTTCATCCCGTCTCCTGACCGAAAACACATTAAACTTTAAGTATCCACATATCGGCGTTCATCCCCAGGGTCAGCAGGGCTTATTTTATATTGGTGTGGTTTTACCTCTGGGTCGGCTAGAAAGTCAGCAAATGCGGAGTTTAGCTGATTTAGCAACAGAATTTGGTAGTGGGAATCTCAGGTTAACTCCTTGGCAAAATCTGCTGTTGACTGACATTCCTCAGCGATCGCTTCCCAATGTTAAGCAAGAAATAGCTACTTTAAATTTAGATTTCTCAGGGAGTAATATCAATAGTGCATTAGTGGCTTGTTCTGGTAATCAAGGTTGTGCAGCTTCAGCTACGGATACGAAAGGTGACGCTTTGATCTTAGCAAATTATCTCAAAACTCATGTTAGCCTCAATTACCCCGTTCATATTCACTTTAGCGGCTGCGAAAAATCTTGCGCCCACCATCGTAATAGTGATATTACTATGCTTGGTGTCAGCCTAGAATCAAAAAATGGTACTTTGGGAGCTTATCAGATTTATGTTGGTACAGGTGAGAGCAACGAAAAATTTGGTCGTCAACTTTATCAATATGTGAGTATGGACGAGATACCTGTATTGTTAGAACAGATGTTACAAGTGTATAAAATGCAATGCCGAAACAGCAATGAATCCTTTGGAGAATTTGTTAATCGATATGAGATTGAGCAATTACAGTTGTTGTTCTCCCCAGTGAGGTAGGTTTATTTCTGCTCCCATTCACTATTCACCATTAACTATTCCCGATTTTCCCATGTCTGACTACATCCGAGATGCTAAAGAAATTTACAGTAAGTCCTTTGAGATCATCAGATCGGAAGCCAAGCTGGATATGCTGCCGCCTGATGTAGCAAAAGTTGCTGTACGCCTGATCCATGCTTGTGGAATGACTGATATTGTTAATGACTTGGGATATTCAGCCGATGCGGTAAAGCGTGGACGCGCAGCACTAGCAGCAGGTGCGCCAATTCTGTGTGATTGTCGAATGGTTGCTGAGGGTATTACCAGACAGAGACTACCAGCAAACAACCAAGTTATTTGTACCCTTTATGATGTGGAAGTTCCAGCCCTGGCTAAACGGTTGGGTAATACCAGATCAGCTGCAGCGGTGGAATTGTGGCGCTTGCACTTAGATGGCGCAGTGGTAGCAATTGGTAATGCACCTACAGCACTATTTCACCTTCTGGAAATGCTCGAAGAAGGATTTTTCAAGCCAGCGATTATTTTAGGTTTTCCCGTGGGATTTGTGGGCGCTGCTGAGTCAAAAGCAGCACTCGCAGTAAATAGGCACAATGTACCATTTTTAACTTTATATGGTAGGCGTGGTGGCAGTGCGATCGCAGCTGCAGCAGTTAATGCCCTAGGAACAGAGGAAGAATAATTATGCCAACCAAAGGCCGCCTCTATGGAATCGGTGTAGGTCCAGGTGATCCAGAACTACTGACATTGAAAGCACTGCGACTATTACAAGCTGCTCCTGTGGTGGCTTATCAGTCCGCAGTAGATAAAGAGAGTATAGCGCGGGGTATCGTCTCTCAATATCTGTCTGGTCATCAAATCGAAGTCCTGTTTCACCTACCCCGCGCCTTAGAACCAGAAACGGCAAGTGCTATTTACGACCAAGAAGTTGCACCCATTGCCGAACATCTAGCCGCAGGACGTGATGTGGTGGTTTTGTGTGAAGGTGACCCGTTTTTTTACGGTTCTTTTATGTATGTTTTCACACGTCTATCTGAGAAGTACCAAACGGAAGTTGTCCCCGGAGTTTCCTCACTCATGGCTTGTCCTGTGGCTTTGGGTGTACCTTTTACCTATTACAACGATATCATGACCGTTCTCCCCGCCCCCATGCCAGCCGAACAATTAATCACCCACTTGCTAGCAACCGATGCAGCGGCGATTATGAAACTAGGTCGCCATTTTACCAAAGTGCGAGATGTTTTACATCAATTAGGGTTAGCATCACGGGCATTATACATTGAGCGGGCAACAATGGCACAACAAACAATTATACCCCTGGATCAAGTTGATCCAGATCAAGTCCCTTACTTCTCAATGATTATCATCCCGACTAAAAGTCGGCTATAGATTTACCAACCAGTTCTGCTCATGGCGCGAATTTATAAACTCAGTTGTGTTCATCTGTGGTTTCATTGGAAAAGATATATACAAAACTTGTAAATTAAATAATGATCAAGATTGCACCTGCCATTGTGGTACTTAGTCAAAACAGCGTCCCACTAGCCCGCCAAATCATCAGCATACTACAGGGTGGGACATTATACGGTTTGGCAGGTCGCACATCTAAGGTTGATATTACATTCACGAATTTTAGTGAAACATTACGGGAATTATTCGCACAGGGAACACCCTTAATTGGGATTTGTGCAGCTGGTATTCTCATCAGAACCATAGCGCCCATGCTTTCGGATAAAAAACAGGAACCCCCAGTATTAGCAGTAGCTGAAGATGGGAGTGCGGTGGTTCCCCTGCTGGGTGGACTCAATGGGGTGAATGATTTAGCGCGACGCATTGCGGAAGTCCTGGATGTGAAACCAGCAATTACCACCACAGGTGATCTTCGTTTCCGCACCGCTTTATTATCTCCCCCACCAGGGTATCATTTAGCTAACCCAGATGACGCTAAGAAATTTATCTCAGATTTATTAGCCGGGGCGCAAGTTAAGCTAGAAGGTACAGCCCCTTGGTTGAGTAATAGTCAATTACCCATAGACCCAGATGGTAATTTAACCATCCAGGTTACAGAACGCTTAGTCACCCCCGCACCCAACCGCCTTGTTTATCACCCAGCAACTATAGCCGTTACCATCAGTGATATTGTTGATGTAGGCTTAATACAACAGCTTTTAGCAGATGCAGCCCTAGCCCCAGCATCACTAGGGGGTATTTTTGCAGATATTACCTTGGCTGCAAATCCAGCCACAGAAGCCATTGCTAACGCCTTTAAAGTACCTATTCGCTTTTTTACCTCAAATCAGTTAGAAAAATTCATCTCACAAGGTTATAGCCCAGCCCAAGCCATAGCTCTTATGGTAACCGGGTCTTCTGGATTATCCTCCCCATGTCCTCACGCCAGAATTGCCATTGCTCCAGCCCCTATTGATACCAGCACCATCGGTCAAGCCAGAGGGCGGTTAGCGATTATTGGTACTGGTCCGGGTGGTTCTCAGTGGATGTCTCCAGAGGTGAGAGAAATACTTAAATCTGCCACTGACTTAGTGGGTTATAAAACATATATCAACTTAATCGGCTCTCTGGCTGAGGGTAAACAACTCCATGAGTCAGACAACCGGGAAGAAATCGACCGGGCGACAATGGCGCTGGATTTGGCAGCAACAGGGCGATATGTCGCTGTAGTTTCCTCTGGTGACCCTGGGATATATGCAATGGCTGCGGCGGTATTTGAGGTGTGCGATAAAAACCCCAAACCAGAATGGGAAAGTATTGATCTTCATGTTGCGCCGGGTATTTCCGCCATGCAAGCCGCAGCTGCGGCCATTGGCGCACCATTGGGACATGACTTCTGCGCCATTTCACTATCTGATATTTTAAAACCCTGGTCAATTATTGAACAACGCATTGCTGCGGCTGCTCAAGCAGATTTTGTCATAGCCTTCTATAACCCTGTGTCCAAAGATCGCACTTGGCAACTAACAGCAGCCAGAGAAATTTTACAGCAATATAGAACACCAGATACACCAGTAGTATTAGCTAGAAATCTCGGCAGACCAGGGGAAAGTGTCAAAGTTATTCAACTACAAGAGTTAACACCAGATGCAGCGGATATGCGGACTGTGATTTTAATTGGTTCCAGCCAAACCCGGACAATTCACCGCCGGGATGGGACTATTTCAGTTTATACACCAAGGCGATACAGTGAATAAAAGTTATGGGTATCTGGGCTTTGTTTATATAGCTCCAATGAGGAGTCAACCGTCAACCGTCAACAAAGCAAATCAGCACCAACCGATTCAAGCGATCGCTAATTCTGTTCTGCGCTTGGGCGAATAATTTTCTTGCTCCTGCTTGATCGGATTCATAAGCAGAGGTGAATACAAGTGCTTCAAGTTAAAAATAACATTTCAAATATAGCATTTCCCAGCCTGGTGAAGTACAAAATCATCTGCGTTTATCTGCGTTTAATTATTACTGCTTGTACTTCACTTAAATGGTAATTGCTATATTTGTTTATCTCCATAATCTCCTGATTTTAATCCAATGGAGTTAGATTATTTATTAGTCAATACAACAAAACCTAGATAGATTTACCAACTAGATTTGAATATTATCATATTTTTTTCCTATTTCTTCCATCATCCACGAAAAATGTATGTAGTCTTTATCATTAAACAATCTAGGAATTTTGGTATCTTCTAGTATAGCATAAAAATATATAAAATCAGGACTTGACCGGCCACTTTTCCAAATTAGCTTTTGATTTGTTAAAATAACACCTTCCTTACCATCATTCCATGTATCTTTTAAAGCTAGGATTTTCTCATCAGAGTCAAGAAATGAAGCAGCATAACTAGACAGAGCATTTGATAACTTATCTAAGGTAATATTAGGAGCAATTTCAAAACCACTAATTGTATATTGTTTATTCAATTTATTGTTAATAAAATCAAGAAATTCTACCAATTTAGGAGAAGTTGGCATTTCCGTTAAAGTATACAATCGTGATTCCAGTTGATGTAGTATATTTGCATCTCTACGTTTTTTTCCTTTCAAAAAAGACCACACCACAAAACCAGCACCAAAAGCTATTAAAGAAGCTCCTCCTGTAATCACATTTATTCCTCCCAAAGCAGAAATGAGAGTAGTAATAGCTGCTGCTCCTGATAACGTACCTGCTACCCCCAAAGCAGAAGCACCAGTCCAAGCAATGAACACTGCAGCCGCACCAATTAAAGTTCCGGTTACCGCGGCAATTCCTAAATTTTTATAGTCTTCTCCATCCATTTGAGATACAAGCGCAACAGACACTAAACCCGCTGCTCCTATTAAAGCTGCTCCCCCAGTAACTACTGCTAAACCTCCTAACATTCCCAAACCACCAGCAGCTACCGAACCACCACCTAAATAAGCTAAAGTTGCAGTCAGAGGCGCTTGACTTAATAATACACCTGTCGCTGTTTCTGCTCCCAAAGTGTGAAGTATACCTTTTATTGTGGGTACAACAGCTACCCCTTGATCGCTAAGTTGGAGAGCTACCTGAAAAATTTTTTCCCAATCTTCCTTATAAGATTTTGAACGTTCTTCAGTCAAATTACTTTTAGCTATGAGATCAACAAGTTCTGCATTTTCAAAGAACCGACCTTGTGCCGTTAAATAAACTAATTTGCAACTGTTTAAAATATCAGATTCGAGAATAAATGAATCTAGAGATTTTAAAGTCTCTGGATCAGATATCTTTTTCCCATCTCGAATTTCTTGATAGGTTAGTAAAAATTCTTCTTGTTTCTGTCCTTTTGATTTCTCTGTAATTAACTTGATAATGATAGTATCTACAGTAAAAGCTCTAGATTTGGCACTAGCTATTGAATAGGATCTTTTAATAGCAACAGGAATATCTGAACCCGTAATAATCGCTTCTAATTCCGTGAGATAACTAAAATCTGGAACGGGTTCTGAAGCTCTCACATATTGATATGTACCTCTAAGTTTTTTCTTTTTATCTTCAGAAATTTCAGATTTAGCTAGTGCTGTTTCAAGTGCTTTTTCAATGATATTTAACAGACAATTTTGATGAGCTATTTCATATCTTTGACGAATTTGCTCATCTAAGTTAGATGAAGCTACCAAGTATTGCAATAAATCCAGAGAAATTGTATCTTCTATGTATTCACTATCTTCAACTAGCTCATAAATTTGTTTTACTTGTGATTTAGTGGCAGATTTACGCAAAAAATCAGCTTGATCAATTTCTTGATAAATCTTGTCAGCTATTCTCACATCTGGATCATATAAAGTATGCAAAATAAACTTGACATCATTACCTTGTAACCCAATTTTACGAATAGAAATTGTATTATCTTCAATAATTTTTGCAGGAATTGGTAATTGACAAGTATCTCCAGACCTCAAAGTAACTTTTTGAATACCACCCCTTCTAGCAATATCATAAGGAATAAAAACATGATATCTTTCATAAAAACCATTATCATTAGCACTCGCAATTTCTGGAAATATGACATCTTTAGTCAGATAAACTCCAACACCAGAAACCAGTATATTTAAAAACATTCGACGATTGATATTAAATAAGCCAGATGAATTATTCATGTTAATCATAAGTAAATGCCTGGAAACTGGAAATATTTTGATATTAGTACAAGTAGTACTATTTATATATTCAACATAAAACTTAGTATATTGTCAAATATTTACACTGTATAAATATAAATGATATCAGTAAATATAACGTATAATCCCCATAACGTCTATAGCCCCAACACCTTAGCCCCTGCAAAAAACAAACCCCCTCATTCTTGCAAGAATGAGGGGGTGTTTTATTTTAAATATAAACCTGGCATCGAGCTATTTTTGCGGAGGGCTACCCCTCAACTATCGTGGCCGCTGCAGCGTTTCACCTCTGAGTTCGGGAAGGGATCAGTGTGGTTCCACCGCGCCATAGACACCAGGAAAGAATAGTGGGTCAGAGACCCTGAAGACTGCAAGTAACGCGAAAACCAGAGTGATGAGGTCAAGCCCTCGGTCTGTTAGTACTCCTTTGCTACATACATTACTGTACTTCCACATAGAGCCTATAAACGGGTGTTCTGCCCGTGACCTTACCTACTTTAGTAGTGAGAGCACTCATCTTGAGGTGGGCTTCCCACTTAGATGCTTTCAGCGGTTATCCGCTCCGCACTTAGCTACCCAGCGTCTACTCCTGGTGGAATAACTGGTACACCAGCGGTG
>NZ_JAQMTM010000092.1:0-34079 GCF_028331085.1 Anabaena sp. CS-542/02 | reverse complement strand
GGATATACCCTAAGTGGTGTGATTAATTACCATGTTATACATTAATCCACTTTGGGTAAGTTTAGATCCCCGACTTCTCACATAATGAGAAATACCCTGGGATAATTTAGCTAGAAGTCTACTAGATCCCCGACTTCTCACATAATCAGAGATAACCTACCATAACTTAGCTAGAAGTCTACTAGATCCCCGACTTCTCACATAATCAGAGATAACCTACCATAACTTAGCTAGAAGTCGGGTATCTGTGGGTATCACAATAAAATCAAGTCCCCTCCCCTTACAAGGGGAGGGTTAGGGTGGGGTAAAACAATATTTTATACATTATTCATAAGTTTTCCAACATCCTCTTAAACCCAAAGGTTCCTAAGGTGTTTGGGTTTTAGGAATGATCCCCAGCTTCTGCTGCTGCTGCTAGTCTTTCCATGACGGTTCTACCAATGATGGCTACTTCATTTAATGGCATGGTTTTAATCTGCTTTACCATCTGGGTTACATCTGTTGATTGTGGCATGGGCTTGACACCAATATAATGGAGCAGTTCTTCCATGGTGTAGCCGGCTTTGTTGGCGATGTTGGCTAAGTTCTCTGTGTCTGGGATCGATTCTCCTTTTTCCCACAGTTGCACTGCAGTAGCAGAAACACCAAGGAGTTTACCAAAACCCCTCTGACTCATGGGGCCACGAGCCATTTTTACTACTTCTATGAGTTTTTGTCTAGCTGCTAAGTCCACTACTATAATATTTCTTTGACTACACTTACCAGTTTACATATTTTATTGATTTAGACATTTACAATTTTCGTGAGCAATGATACTCTTAATTTAGAATTGTTATTTTTAAGTTTAACTGCAAGATAAATATATAACCTGATCAAATCAAGTAGAAGGGTGCATATGTTCCGCAGTCTACGCCGAGTTAAAAAGTATCGCCGCCCAGGTAGTAACCTGATCGCAGCGAAGAATATCAAACCCCATGAATGGAAGATTTCACACGCAGAAGTTAAGGAAGCGCTGAAACACAAGGGCTGTGAGGTGAAGGAGGTCAAGAAAATCCGTTATCTCAAGCATCAGGTGTGTATTTCCTTCTGGGATGCTAAGGGGAACGTGTGCAGTAGCTTTTTCAGCTATCGGATTTTTACCCGTTGGCAAACCACTGTGGAGAGGTTAATTGAGTCCTGTGATAACCTCCTGGAATGGCGGCGGTTAAATCAGACTATGCGCTACGAATTTGTGTATTACGAGTATCTGGCGGAAATGGAAAAGGCACTCAGAACTGCCTTAGAAAACCGCTTGTATGCGTTAAGAGCTACATTAGAAATAGCGGTTTTCCATGAGAGTTAACGGCTAAAAGTTAGTTAGAGGTAGCATTTGCTAACTCTGCCAGGCGTTCTTGCTGGTCTTGAGAGATACAAGATTGAATGAGTATCTCTAATTCACCTTCCAAGACGGGATTAAGTGAGTAGTTCTGTCCTAGGCGGTGGTCGGTAACACGGTTATCTTTATAGTTGTAAGTACGGATTTTCTCGGAGCGTGATCCTGTACCAACTTGAGATCGCCGCATGGAAGTGACAGCTTCTTGCTGCTCCCGTAACTTAATTTCGTACAGTTTAGCCCGGAGGATTTGCATCGCCCGTTCTTTGTTTTGCAATTGACTACGTTCTTCTGTGCAGAAAATACGGATACCAGTGGGTTTGTGGTACAGGTCGGCTGCGGTTTCTACCTTGTTAACGTTTTGTCCCCCAGCACCACCAGAACGAGCGGTGGTGAGTTCAATATCTTTGGGATCAATGTGAATTTCCACATCATCCACTTCTGGCATAATAGCGACGGTGGCGGTGGAGGTGTGAACCCGTCCTCCAGCTTCTGTAGCTGGTACACGCTGTACACGATGGACTCCCGCTTCAAATTTCAGCTGACTGTAAACGCTATCGCCCTGAATTTCCAGGATAACTTCTTTGAAGCCCCCCATTTCACCGAGGGATTCGCTGACGAGTTTGACTCTCCAGCCTTGGAGGTCGGCATAGCGGGAGTACATACGCAGTAAATCACCCGCCCAGATACTGGCTTCATCGCCGCCGGTACCGGCGCGAATTTCCAACATGATATTTTTATCATCGTTAGGGTCGCGGGGTAAGAGTAAAACCTTGAGGCGAGTTTCTAGGTGTTCGAGTTTTGCTTCTAGTTCCTTAACTTCCAGGGATGCCATTTGTTGCAACTCTGGGTCACCGTTGGACTCTTTGAGGACTTGACGCGCCCCTACTAAGTCTGTGGTAGCAGTTTTCCAAGTTTCGTAGGTATTGACTGTTTCTTCTAGGGAAGAACGAGACTTGGCAATTTTTTGATACTCATCTGGGTTTTTGGCGGTATCGGGGTCACCCAGACGACGGGTTAATTCATGAAATGTTTGTTCAACAGATTTGAGTTTCTCTAACAGGTATGTTTCAGCCATGACGAATGCGATCGCTCCTTAAAAATAACTAGGCTCGGCAAAAAATGACAAGCGACCCAGCAGTTACCGGGTCGTCGTTAACAGCCACAGCCAAGGCGCTACTTTTCTTGGGAATCGCTCTGGGTGGATTTAGTGGTGCTCATGCCGTATTTACGCAAGAAGCGCTCTACGCGACCCTCGGTATCAATCAGCTTCTGAGTACCGGTGTAAAAGGGGTGATTTCCTGACCAAACATCTACGTGTAATTCTGGCTTAGTAGACCCGACGGTCATCACTACTTGACCGTTACAGTAAACTTTAGCCTCTGGATACCATTGGGGATGAATATCAGATTTAGCCATGTTTTTGTCGTTAACCTATATTAATTATAACTTTTAGTGGAGAGTTGATCCGGGGGAATTGGGGCAGATTGTGTGCTATCCCTAATGACCAATTCCCATTGATGTGTTTAACGTTTGGAGTACTGAGGTGCTTTCCGGGCTTTGTGTAAACCATATTTTTTCCGTTCCTTTGCCCGGGGGTCGCGGGTCAAGTAGCCCTCGATTTTCAAAGGTGGGCGGTTATCTGGGTCGAGTTGACACAGGGCCCGAGCTACACCTAAACGAATAGAATCAGCTTGTCCTGTGAGTCCGCCGCCTTCAGCTTTGACTAAAATGTCATATTCGTTTTCCAGTCCCAGGGTTTCTAGAGGATTTCTAATGACTCCTAGGTAATTGGCGTTGAATTGAAAGTACAATTCTCCATCCTTACCGTTGACAGTCAATTTACCTTCACCGGGAACCAATCTCACCCGTGCTACTGCGGACTTGCGACGACCGGTACCCCAGTACATGGCGCGACCGCTATTAGTTTGTGCTACTGTCATTAATTTTCTCCGGGAATTGTATTAATTGTGAGTTCTTTGGGTTTTTGGGCGGTATGGGGATGAGTCGGACCAGCGTAAACCTTGAGTTTAGTGAACAACTGCTTACCCAGGCTATTTTTAGGTAGCATACCTTTAACGGCGTGTTCTACAATGCGTTCTGGTAGGCGCTGTTGCAGTTTGGCAAAGGTTTCTGTTTTCATCCCCCCGGGGCGGCCGGAATGGCGACGGTAAAGTTTTTGGCTGCGCTTTTTCCCTGTGACTGCTACTTTTTCAGCATTAACAACAATAACAAAGTCACCGGTGTCCATGTGGGGGGTGAATTGGGGTTTGTTTTTGCCTCTGAGAATCATGGCGATTTCGCTAGCCAGGCGGCCGAGGCGTTTATCGGTGGCATCTACTACGTACCACTCACGCTCAAGGGATGCTTGAGGAGGAAGGTATGTTTTTGTGGTCATGATAGTTTTGTTTTATGAGAGTGGTGTGGAATTGAGATCAAGGTGATCTGTTAGGGGATATTCTAGGGGAATATTTGTGGGAAACACCAATTTGGGCTGGGTTTCATACCAAATATCCGGGGTAAAGGGGAACTCTGGGTAGCCAACTCTTAATAAACACAAACCCTGGGGAGGGGCGGCGTGTTTGACTTTTTCCCGGCTCTCTGTTTTCCAGACTTCGGTAAAGCTAGCCAGTGTCAGCTTGCCGGAGCCTACTTGTGCTAGCATCCCTACTAACAGCCGTACCATGCCATACAAAAATCCATTGGCCTGAATTTCAATATGAATAAATGGCCCACTGCGATGACATTCTGCGGCTTGCACTTCTACCCAGGAATGCTGGCGCTTGGAACCGGCTCGGTGAAACGCGGCTAAATGATGTTTCCCTATCAGCGGTGCGAGGGCAGCTTGGATTAAGCATTCATCCAGGGGTGCATAATAATAATGCCAACTGAAGGGTCCAACGAACAAGTTGGGCCGAGCTTCAGTATATATCGTATAGCGATACCGCCGATATGCGGCACTAAATCGGGCGTGCCAATGATGATCTACACTCGCTGCAGCCCTAATGAGTATATCTTGGGGCAGGTAGCTGTTGAGGATTGATGCCCACTTGTGGGGTGGGATGAATCCTGTGGCTTCAAAATGGGCTACTTGGGCAGCTGCATGGACTCCCGCATCGGTTCGCCCGGCACCATGGAGGGTGACATGAAACCCTTGTACCTGAGCGATCGCTGTTTCGATTTCTTCTTGAACTGTACGATGCTGCTTTTGTCTTTGCCAGCCGTGAAAATGAGTGCCTAAGTATTGAATTACTAAGGCGACTCGATGGGTTGGCGTAGGAACCGGTTGGCTTTCTAACATACAGGTTTTGTCTGTTGGTCTGGTATCTGACCCATGACCAATGACTAATGAACTAGACTAGCTCGATGATTGCCATTTGCGCCTGATCTCCCCGGCGGTTAACGGTATGCAGGATGCGGGTATAACCCCCGTTGCGATTACCGTACCGAGTTGGGGCTTGCTCAAATAAAGCATGAACTAGTTGCTTGTCGTAGATGTACCCCAGGGCTTCCCGACGTGCTGCTAAGGAGCCGTCTTTGGCTAGGGTAATCATTTTATCTACTTCGCTGCGAACAACTTTAGCGCGGATTAAAGTTGTGGTGATGCGACCATGACGGATCAGCTCTGTGGATAGCGATCGCAACAGGGCGCGCCGCTGGTCGGCTGGTTTACTGAGTTTTTTGACTCGACAACGATGACGCATAATAAATGAGTAAAAATTTGGGTTTAACTAACTGTGTTTAGAGCCTCTTTCTGGGGACAGGGTAATGCCTA
This sequence comes from Anabaena sp. CS-542/02, assembly GCF_028331085.1. NCBI lineage: Bacteria > Bacillati > Cyanobacteriota > Cyanophyceae > Nostocales > Nostocaceae > Anabaena > Anabaena sp. CS-542/02. Next base: position 28,932 of record NZ_JAQMTM010000092.1, on the reverse strand, counting down.
AACGGCGCTGTAAAGCTTCCACTACCTCTTCTGCTGATTTTTGACCGAAGTTTTTAATTTCTAACAGGTCTTCTTGGGTGAAATCCAACAGGTCTGCCACGGAGTTGACTTGTGCGCGTTTGAGACAGTTATAAGCCCGTACAGAAAGTTGCAGTTCTTCAATGGGAATTTGGGCGGTGGGATCTTCTGGGACTTCAGCGCCTGTTTCTGTGGGCTCTAGTGAGATATCTTTCAATGGATTGAATAGCTCTACTAGAATACCAGCTGCTGAGGATAGTGCTTCTTGGGGCGAGATACTGCCATTTGTCCAAACTTCTAACAGCAAGCGGTCTTTGGTAATTGAGCTATCCCCACGAGCTTCTTCTACACTATAGTTAACTTTCCGCACTGGCATAAATACCGAGTCAATTTGCAGAAAGTCTAAGGAGGTGGCTTCTTCGCGCCCTCGCTCTACTGTGCGATAACCTTTTCCTTTCTCAATGCGAAATTCCATTTCCAGTTTGCCACCCTCTGCTAGGGTAGCGACGTACTGGGTGGGGTCTATGACTTCTACTTCGCTGGGCAAATCAAAATGTGCCACAGTGACTGTTGCTGGACCATTAACAAGTAATCTGCCAATCTGGGGTTGAGATGAGTAGCTTCTGAGGATTACTTCCTTCATTTTCATGAGGATTTCCAGCACGTCTTCCCGCACACCGGGAACTGTGGCAAACTCGTGGGTTACACCGGCAATTCTCACTGCTGTAACTGCTGTCCCCTCTAGATTCGACAGTAAAACCCGCCGCAGCGCGTTGCCAACTGTTGTTCCTTGACCACGCTCTAGAGGTTCCAGCACAAATTTACTATAATGGCTCCGACTTTCCTCTGTATTAGACTCTACACATTCAATTTGAAACTGCGCCACGGATTAGCCTCCCTTCTTTAAGGTGCTGCTAGCAGGCAAATCAATTGCCTCGTTGAATTTAGTTTTCCTTCCCTAGCTTTGTGGAGCCAGGTAGATTTAACTGCCGTTAAAAAGTGGCAGTATGGTATCCTCGCCCTATCTATGGGGAGATGATTATTTATTTTGGGTGCTCTGAACTTTAGCAGCCCCTCCCGTCAGGAAGAGCTGACTTGCTTCACAGTGGACTCCTCCCTGGCACCGCTGGGGTTGGGGGTAGGGTTTGAGAAACAGTTTGGACACTAAATATTATTTAAACTCGGCGGCGCTTGGGCGGACGGCAACCATTGTGAGGAATGGGGGTGATGTCCCGAATCAGGGTAATTTCTAGTCCGGCTCCTTGGATGGCGCGAATGGCGGTTTCTCTCCCTGCTCCCGGTCCACTAACCATGACTTCAATTTGCCGCATTCCTTGGTCTATAGCCCTACGGGCTGCACTTTCCGCTGCTGTTTGTGCTGCAAAGGGGGTTCCTTTTTTGGCTCCCTTAAAACCGCTAGAGCCAGCACTAGCCCAGGAAATCACGTCGCCATTTTGATCTGTAATGGTGACAATGCTATTGTTGAAAGTAGACTGGATGTAGGCCATGCCATTGGGTACGTTGCGCTTTTGCTTTTTGCTGCCGCCTTTTTTCGTTGGTTGTCTTGCCATATTTTTTTAGTTAATCCTAGGTACAACTTGCTTTGATCTGCCGGGGTTAAAGGTTTATTTGCCTGGAGCCTTCTTCTTACCGGCCACTGTCTGCCTTCTCCCCCTGCGGGTTCTAGCATTAGTGCGAGTTCTTTGACCTCTGACTGGTAAGCCCATGCGGTGGCGACGACCGCGGTAGCAACCAATATCAATCAAGCGCTTGATGTTCATGGCTTCTAAGCGCCGCAAGTCACCTTCTACTTGATAGTTGCTTTCTATTTCGCCGCGCAGGGCTGCCACTTCAGCATCACTTAGGTCTTTAACACGGGTATCTGGATTTACACCTGTAGCGGCTAAAATTTCCAGAGACCTTGTTAACCCAATGCCGTAAATATAAGTCAGACCAACTTCAACGCGCTTATCACGTGGAAGGTCTACCCCGGAAATACGTGCCACAATTATTTTCTCCCTATGGTTATCGCAGTTGCTATGACAAAGACTTAATTAATTAACTTTGTCGTTTTTTATGGTGATTAATCTGTATTTTCACTCCTTGATGTGTGAGAGTGTTAGCCTTGGCGTTGTTTGTGTTTGGGATTGACGCAAATCACCATCACGCGACCGCGACGGCGGATCACGTTGCATTTTTCACACATTTTCTTGACTGAGGCTCGAACTTTCATGCCTTTTCTAATTGACTCCAAATAGTAAATTATAGCATTTTTAGGGAATTTAATTCAGTTAATTAATGGGGGATAACCCAAAAAGATGGTTTTATGGTAAGATTTTGGAGGTATAGCTATTTCTTCCGCAGTCTATAGGTGATTCTGCCTTTTGAAAGGTCGTAGGGAGTTAACTCAACTTTGACGCGATCGCCAGGTAAAATCTTGATGTAATTACGGCGAATCTTACCGGAAATGTGTGCCAAGACATTAAATCCATTATCCAAGTCAACACGAAACATCGCATTGGGGAGGGATTCAGTGACAGTGCCTTCCATTTCAATCAAATCTTGCTTAGACAATTTGTTTTTTCCTCAATTCAACAATCTCCTATTGATACAGTTGCAGCACTGGGTCTGCAAAAGAACATATTTTGAGAAATATATCAATAGTTTATTAATATATCTTAGCTAAAATTGTCTAGCATCTTAGCCATAGGGGCGAGAGACGCGACGAATCGCGTCCTGGCGGGGGAGTGAGTGGTGATTTCCCCCCACTGCTCAGGCTATGAAGTGACCATGTGGCGCAATTGCTCAGTGACTTCTTCTTGGGACTGATGGCCATTGACCGTGACTAATTTTTGGCGATCGCGATAATAGTCAATCAATGGTGCTGTTTGAGTGCGGTAAACATCTAAACGGTGACGAATTACCTCCTCGGTATCATCTTTTCGTCCTCTAGCGAGTAACCGTGCGACCACCACATCATCCGGAGCATCAAGATTAACAACCCGCTGGTCACCCTGATGAGTTTGTGCGAGCAACTGCTCGAGAAAAACCGCTTGTGTGACCTTGCGGGGAAACCCATCAAGAATCCAACCAGACTTGACATCCGGTTGGACAAAGCGCTCCTGCACCAAGTCCTGGACCAACTGGTCGGGTACTAAATCGCCCCGATTGACATAACCTTGAGCCTTAATTCCCAAAGGAGTTTGCTCTTGCATAGCGTGCCTTAATATATCCCCAGTAGAAATGTGGGGAATATTCAAGTCTGCCGCCAAAACTTGAGATTGAGTACCCTTACCAGAGCCAGGTGGTCCCAAGAAAATTAATCGCGTCACTATTGTTTCACCATTCCTTCATAACGCTGAGATATCACGTAAGTTTGGACTTGTTTAGCCGTATCAATTGCCACACCTACCAGAATTAGCAAAGAGGTAGCACCCAAACCTCGAAAAGTAGGGACTCCTAGAGCACTTTCCACAGCCGTGGGAATAATAGCGACAAATCCCAAAAATATCGCCCCTAAAAAAGTCAGTCGATTAATCACACGCTCAAGATACTCACTGGTAGCCTTACCGGGACGAATACCGGGAATACTAGATCCCATTTTCTTCAAATTCTGAGCCACATCAACTGGATTAACAATCAAAGAAGAGTAGAAATAACTGAAGAAAATAATTGACACCAAGTAGACCAGAGCATAAACCCAAGCCCCGGAACCCCCAGGATTGAGATAAGTGTTGACAATGTTAGCTATGTCAGGATTTCTGGTGAAATTAGCGATTAAAAGTGGCAGACTAAGAATTGCGGCTGCAAAAATAATCGGCATTACCCCCCCGGAATTGAGCCGCAGGGGTAAATAACTACGCTGCTCTGCCAATACTCGACGACCGACTTGACGACGGGCGGAAATAATGGGGATGCGGCGGATACCTTCCTGAACGAAAACAATCCCCACAATAGTAGCCAGGAATACCAGAACTAGGACAATAACGCGTCCGACAGTTTCTCTACCGCCAACTTGTACCAAGTCAATGGTATCGCCTAAAGCCTTTGGTAACGAAGCGACAATATTGACAAAAATCAACAATGATGCTCCATTACCAAGTCCGCGTTCTGTAATCAGTTCTGATGCCCACATAACAAACATAGAACCAGCCGTGAGAGCGATGGCTGTTTCTGCGACAAACAAAAGCCCGGGATTCAAAGCAAATTGCTGGAGGAACAATGCCGAAAAAGCGACACTCTGAATAGTTGCCCAAACTACCGTGACATAGCGTGTAATTTGGGAAATTTTCCGGCGGCCTTGCTCACCTTCGTTTTTCTGTAAATTTTCTAAAGATGGAATTGCCGCGGTGAGTAATTGGATAATAATGGAGGCATTGATAAAAGGTAATATCCCCAAGGCAAAGATGCCCAAAGTGGAAAGTCCCCGTCCAGAAAAGATATCCAATAAACCGAATACGGCATTGTTGCTAGATATAGCTGCGGCGAACCTGGCTCTATCAAGACCAGGTACCGGCAAAAATATACCCAGGCGAACCAAAATTAAAATACCGACGGTGACAAGCAGCCTACCTCTGAGTCCGGCTGCTTGGGCCATCTGCATAAAAGTTTCTTGAGCCGTTGGGGCTTTTTCTCGACTGATCATAGAATGCTACCTCTATAGTGAACCGGGGGCTGGCAGCGATCTAGAGATGGAAGCTAGGGAATAATGTATTCCCTTATACCACTTCACAGCTACCACCAGCCGCCTCAATTTTGCTACGAGCTTGTCCTGTAAAAGCTGCTGCTTGTACCTTGAGGGATACATTCAATTCACCGTTGCCCAAGATTTTCAATGGGCCTTTAGCAGCAGTGATAATTCCCGCAGCTTTGAGAGAAGTTAAAGTTACTTCTGTATTAGCAGGAAGAGAAGCGAGCTTATCTACATTAATCGTAGTGTAAATTTTCCGATTCACAATCGGAAAGCCCTTAAGCTTAGGTAAGCGGCGGTACAATGGTTGCTGACCACCTTCAAAACCTGGTCTGGTACTGCTACCGGAACGAGATTTTTGACCTCTCATACCCAACCCAGCGCTAGCGCCTTGACCAGCGGAAATACCTCTAGCTACACGACGGCGGCGTTTTTTTGAACCTTTTTGGGGCTTAACATCGTTGAGTCTCATGATGTAATTAGTTATTTTTTAGAGCTTCACTATTGACCGATCAATGTTGAGGGCTTGCTTAAACTGTCAGCAAGCCATTAACCGTTAACCATTCTAAATGTAGAGTTTTTCAATAGGAATACCGCGATCTTCGGCTACTTCAGAAAAAGTACGGAGTGTAGATAAGGCATTCACTGCGGCTCTAGCATTGTTGAGGGGGTTATTGGAACCAAGTTGCTTGGCCAAGATGTTACGAACTCCTGCCAATTCCAGTACAGTCCGCACAGCACCACCAGCAATTACCCCGGTACCGGGTGCTGCTGGGCGCATCATCACCTTAGCACCGCCACCCACACCATCAATAGGATGGGGGATGGAGTTAGATTTAGTCATAGGAATGTCAATCAGGTGTTTTTTGCCATCGGCCACGCCTTTTTTGACAGCGCCAATGACATCTGAAGCTTTGCCGACTCCGACACCGACTTGGCCACGTTCATTACCGACGACGACGATGGCGCGGAAGCTGAGTTTTTTACCTCCCTTAACGACCTTGCTCACCCGGCGGATTTGGATGACTCGCTCTTGCCAGTTAGTTTCTTCTTTTTTTGTGCGGTTAGCCTTACGACGACCAGTTGCCATAATCAAATGCTCTCTATTAGTCAGTTGTCATTAGAAATCTAAACCAGCTTCGCGTGCTGCATCAGCTAGGGCTTTGACACGACCATGATATAAGTTGCCACCGCGATCAAAGACTACTTTGGTGATTCCTTTTTCCAACAATCGCACTGCTACCAATTTGCCGACTTGGGCTGATGCCTCACAAGTAGCACCTGTAGCCAAATTCGATTTCAACTCTGGTTCGACGGTGGAGGCTGCTACTAAGGTGTGATGCTTGGTGTCATCAATTACTTGAGCGTAAATATGTTCATTGGAACGAAACACGGCTAAACGTGGACGTTCTTGGGTTCCGTGAACTTTACCACGAACGCGGCGATGACGACGCTGTTTTGATTCTCTACGAGTAAGTTTCATTGTTATTTCTTACCACTCTTACCAGTCTTACCAGCTTTGCGTCTGACGGCTTCACCGGCATAACGAATCCCTTTACCTTTGTAGGGTTCTGGGGGGCGAACAGCACGAATTTTGGCGGCTGTATTACCTACTATTTCCTTATCGTAACCACTGACGATGACGTTAGTGTTATTTTCTACAGCAAACTGAACTCCTTCAGGGGGGTCAATCTGCACTTGATGGCTGTAGCCAATATTCAGGACTAGGTTACGTCCTTGAACTTGTGCCCGGTAACCCACACCTTGAATTTCCAGACGACGCTGAAAACCTTGGGAGACTCCCTCCACCATGTTAGCCACTAGGGTACGGCTTAAACCGTGCATTTGCCGAGACGTACGTGTGTCATCGCGACGGGTGACATTTAATGTTTGTCCTTCTTGGGAGACAACGACATTAGTAGGCAATGTCCGTGAAAGTTGGCCTTTGGGTCCTTTCACTAAAACTTGGCTACCATCAATTGTCACTTCCACTTTGGCGGGAATAGTAATTGGACGTTTACCAATACGAGACATGATTCTTGGTCCTTTATCTTCAGTCCTGACCCTGGGGGTAATGACTACCAAACATAGCAAAGTACTTCACCACCCAGGCTCTGACGACGGGCTTCGCGGTCAGTCATAATGCCACTGGATGTAGAAATAATGGCAATGCCGATGCCACCTAGTACCCGGGGTAATTCTTTTCTATTGGAGTAAACGCGCAAACCCGGTTTACTGACTCGTTTCAAAGCGGTAATTAAAGGCTGACGGTTTTTACCCTTATATTTGAGTGAAATCACCAAATTGCGTTTAATCCCTTCTCCTGCTTCTACAACTTCAGCAACAAAGCCTTCCTCTTGTAGTACCTTGGCAATACTACGAGTCATTTTTGTGGCTGGCACTTGTGTAGTTTGATGCCTTGCCAGGTTGGCATTGCGGATGCGCGTGAGCATATCTGCAACTGTATCGTTAGCTGCCATCGTTCCCTCTTTAGATGAACTTATTGATCGCGAAAGGGCATTCCCATTTCTTTAAGTAAGGCGCGACCCTCTTCGTCGTTTTTCGCCGTTGTGATGATGGAAATATCCATCCCACGGATTTGATCGATACTGTCGTACTCGACCTCTGGAAAAATTAGCTGTTCTCTAACACCCATGGTGTAGTTACCGCGACCATCGAAGCTTTTAGGACTGATGCCGCGAAAGTCTCTAATTCTGGGCAGTGATAAGCTAACTAATCGGTCAAGAAAAGCGTACATCCGTTCGCTTCTGAGGGTTACCATAATGCCAACAGGCATACCCTGACGAATTTTAAAGCCGGCGATCGCCTTTTTCGCCCGAGTCACCACTGGTTTTTGACCAGTAATCAGGGCAATTTCATTTAAAGACGCTTCTAGCGCCTTGGCATTTTGAGCCGCTTCCCCCAAACCGCGGTTAACAGTAATTTTCACTAACTTCGGTACTTGATGAACGTTAGTGTACTGAAACTGATTCATCAGTTTAGGGACGATGGTTTCTTGATATAAACCTTTGAGTCTTGGTGTTGCCATAGTTATTTATCTGTATCCCTGGGCTTTGTCAGGGAGGCCTTGTGAATTGCTGATGGGTTTCTTCTGGTAGAAAAACAGCAGTGATTCTCTTTATTTATCGAGAATTTCACCTGTTTTTTTGAGCATTCTCACCTTTTTACCTTCTGCTGTAAAGGTGTAGCAAACACGACTTGTAACGTTTTGCTTAGTAGAATAGAGCATGACATTGGAACTATGGATAGGAAATTCCTGAGTGACGATGCGACCTGATTCTCCTTCTTGCTGGGGTTTGACGTGCTTAGTCTTGATATTGACACCTTTAATCAGGACTTTACTCAGTTGGGGTAGTGCTTTGACCACTTCACCAACTTTGCCTTTGTCCTTACCGGCAATTACTTGGACAGTGTCGCCAGTTTTGACGTGCATTTTATGAAATACTTTGGCTTTTTCCTTGGGGTTTGCCATTACAGCACCTCCGGAGCCAGAGAAACGATTTTGGTGAAGCTTTTATCGCGTAATTCCCGAGCTACCGGTCCAAAGACCCGTGTACCTCTGGGATTGCCGTCCTTGTTGATGATCACCGCGGCGTTATCATCAAAGCGAATAGTCATACCACTATCCCGGCGGATGTTATGACGGGTACGGACAATCACTGCTTGTATGACATCGGATTTTTTCACAGCCATGTTGGGGATGGCATCTTTAACAACGGCGATAATCTTGTCGCCGATGAAACCATAACGCCTGTTGCCTGCACCTAATACACGGATGCACATAATTTTTTTGGCACCGCTATTATCTGCCACAGTGAGGTAGGTCTGGGGTTGAATCACAATTAATCTCCCTTTTGGAGTTTAGATTACTGTAACAATTATTATGCTGTAGTTTTAGTATTCAAGATATCTTTGACTTGCCAGCGTTTGGTCTTACTCAAAGGTCTAGTTTCTTGAATCCGGACGCGATCGCCCACCTTGCACTGACTATTTTCGTCGTGAACCTTATACCGGCGGGTTTGCACGACAATTTTGCCATACTTAGGGTGGGGAGAGCGGTTTTCCACAGCGACTACCACAGTTTTTTGCATTTTGTCGCTTACTACCACGCCGACTCGTTCTTTGATTGCCATAATCTCCTAGTTTTTATTCTGTAGTCGATTGACTTGTAGCCTGTTGGCGCTGAGTTTCCACAGTGAGCAACTGGGCGAGGCGGTGGCGGGCGTGTCGGAACTCATGAGGCTTTTCTAATTGTCTTGTAGCTTTTTGCAACCGTAACTGAAACAGTTGTTTTTTAACAGAGACAATTTCCGAGACCAGTTGTTCATCACTTAATTCTCTAGCTTCCGAAATCTTGGGAAGAGGCATAACCTACTCCTGCTCCTGTGGTTGAGAACGCACAATAAATTTAGTTTTAATTGGCAGCTTATTGGCAGCCAAACGCATAGCTTCGCGGGCGATTTCCTCGGAAACTCCAGCGATTTCAAACATAATGCGTCCTGGCTTAACTACCGCCACCCAAAACTCTGGAGAACCTTTTCCTGAACCCATCCGGGTTTCTGCCGGACGCATAGTGATAGGTTTATCCGGAAAAATCCGGATCCAGATTTTACCACCCCGACGGATATAACGAGTCATTGCCCGACGGGAGGCCTCAATTTGGCGGGAGGTAATCCAAGATGGCTCTTGAGCTTGGAGGCCAAAATCACCGAAGTTAAGGTTACAGCCGCGGCTAGCTAGGCCTTGCATCCGTCCGCGCTGTTGTTTGCGGAATTTAGTTCTTCTAGGACTTAACATGCTTCATCCTTCATTAGATCGGTCTTCAAATTGCTGACGACGGCGTTGTTGTTGACGACGACGTGGTTCGCGATCGCGTGGGGTGGATGGAGCGGTGGTTTCTTCCTGTCCCGGGATAATTTCTCCCTTAAACACCCATACTTTAATCCCCAGAATCCCGTAAATTGTTTTAGCTGTGCAGTAAGAGTAGTGAATATCAGCCCGGAGGGTATGTAAAGGCACTCTTCCCTCACGAGTCCACTCTGTCCGAGCAATTTCTGCACCGTTGAGGCGACCGCTGACTTGAATTTTAATGCCTTGAACACCAGCACGTTGGGCGCGCTGAATAGCTTGGCGTACCACCCGCCGAAAAGAAACCCGCCGTTCCAGCTGTTGAGCAATGTATTCCGCAATCAAAGCTGCGTCTGCATCAACTTTTTGGACTTCGACTACATTAATCCGAATTTGACGATTACTGCCGAGCATTTCTTGTAGTCCTACCCGCAGTGATTCAATACCTTGTCCACCGCGGCCGACAACTACACCTGGTCTAGCCGTGTGTACTTCCAAATCAATTTGGTCGGCTTTGCGCTCAATCCGCACCTCGGAAATTCCGGCATTGTTTTGAGCCAATCTACCCAGCTTTTGTTCTATGTATTTCCGAAGTTTGTGGTCTTCTTGTAAAAGTTCTGGATAGCGTTCAGGAACTGCAAACCAACGGGATTGATGCTCTCGTGTAATACCCAGGCGAAAACCAACTGGATGAATTTTCTGTCCCACAAATGCTTCCTCTAAGAATTTCTTACTTTACGCAGTTTTTCGTGTCTGGACTCCATCGGTGAAAGACGGAGTATTTCATTTAGCAGTAGCATCAGCGGCCACAGCGACAGTGATATGACACGTTGGCTTGCGAATTTGGTAAGCTCGCCCCTGAGCTCTTGGTTGAAACCGTTTTAGCACTGGACCTTGATTAGCATAGGCTTGAGTAATTACCAGTTGCGTCCGGTCTAAACCAGCATTATGCTCGGCATTAGCCGCTGCACTTCTGAGAAGTTTCAATACTGGTTCACAGGCTCGATAGGGCATGAATTCCAATACAATTAGTGCTTCTCGGTAGGATCGCCCCCGAATTTGGTCAAGGACACGACGCACCTTGTAGGGAGACATGCGGATATAACGAGCGATCGCCTTTACTTCAGTAGTATCAATAGCCATAATTTTCTCCTTAAGTCATTAGTCACAATGACTAATAACTATCTCCCTGCTTTTTTATCACTCTTCCCATGACCTCTGTAGGTACGTGTGGGGGCGAACTCTCCCAACTTGTGTCCTACCATTTGCTCATTCACAAAAACCGGAACGTGTTGACGTCCGTTATGAACAGCGATGGTATGACCTATCATCAACGGCAAAATTGTCGAAGCTCTCGACCAAGTTTTAATAACTTGTTTTTCGTTTTTAGCGTTGAGCTTTTCCAGCTTACTCAGCAAGTGATCCGCTACAAAAGGACCTTTTTTTAGAGAACGACCCATAATTTCGACTTTGGATGTTTGACTTGAGATTATGACTGACGGCCACCACGTCCACGTTTAGAAGATTTCCGACGGCGACGCACGATCAGTTTGCTGCTAGCTTTCTTAGGCTTGCGAGTTTTTGCCCCTAAAGTAGGTTTACCCCAAGGTGTTACAGGGCCTGGTCTACCAATAGGAGCTCTCCCCTCACCACCACCATGTGGGTGGTCTACCGGGTTCATCACACTACCTCTAACCTTAGGACGGCGACCCTTCCACCGATTCCGTCCCGCCTTACCTGCGCTGAGATTTCGCGCATCGGTGTTACCTACCTGTCCAATTGTCGCGTAGCATTCCTTCCGAATCATCCGCACTTCCCCGGAAGGTAGCTTGAGAGTGACATAGTTACCTTCTTTAGCCACCACTTGGGCATTAGCACCAGCCGCACGGACAATTTGCCCGCCTTTCCCCGGTGTCAGTTCCACATTATGGACACTAGTACCCAGGGGGATATTAGACAGTGGTAAAGCGTTACCATCCTCAAAGGGAGAGTCAGGACCGGCGATAATTTTCGCACCCACTGATAACTTATTGGGGTGAAGAATATAACGCTTTTCCCCGTCTTCATATAAAACCAGAGCGATGCGAGCATTCCGATTGGGGTCGTATTCAATGGCTATGACTTCGGCGACAATATTACGTTTATCCCTTTTAAAGTCGATAATCCGGTAAAGTTGCTTGTGTCCGCCACCCCGACGACGGCTAGTGATCCGCCCTTGATTATTACGACCCTTAGGGCGATGTACGTATTCTGTTAATGATTTTTCCGGCTTTGACTTAGTAATTTCCGCAAAGTCGGATACAGTAACTTGGCGCGTACTAGGGGTATAAGGGCGATAAGAACGAGTACCCATTTTATTTTATACCTCTGGGAATAGAACTTGTCTAACTTTCTCTTCGTCCCCAGGGGCTACAGTGACGATAGCTCGCTTATATTGGGGCTTGTAACCAATAAATTTACCAACACGACGCTGTTTACGTGGTGGCATCATGGTATTAATTTTGACTATCTTTACCTGAAATAGGTCTTCAATCGCCGCCTTAATTTGTGGTTTGCTAGCCTTGGGAGCTACTTCAAAAGTATATTTATTTTGCTCCATGAGGATAGTCGCCTTTTCAGTCACAATGGGGCGACGCACTAAGTCGGGAAGATTGCGGGGGTCAAACTTAGGCACTATAGACCTCCTGAATTTTGGCTAAAGCTGATGCAGTGACGACAATTTTATCAGCGTGCAGCAAGTCGTAAACATTAAGTTGGTCTGCTGCAATTACCTTTAAATTTTCGATATTCCGGGCTGATAAATAAACATTATCCGCCTTTTGAATCTCCGGCAAAATTAACAATGCCTTACTTTCAGGTGCTGCTCCCCAACGAGCTAGTGCTGAGACTAACTCCTTAGTTTTGGGGCGGGATAACTCGTTGTTAAAATCTTCAACCACAATCAAATCGTCCCCACGACCTACAAAAGCGGTTCGCAGTGCTAAACGCCGTTCTTTGCGGTTTAATTTCAGGTTAAAATCTCTGGGTTTCGGTCCAAAGATCACACCACCACCACGCCACAGTGGAGAACGAATAGACCCAGCACGGGCGCGACCTGTTCCCTTTTGTCGCCAAGGTTTACGACCGCCGCCTCTAACTTCGGAACGAGTTTTTGTACTCGCAGTCCCTTGGCGAGAGTTAGTCATTTGTCTTACCAAGGCTCGATGCACAATATGAGAGGCCGTTGATTCTTGAGCAACCCGTAACTCAAAGGTAGTCTGGCCGACCTGTTCTCCTTGCCAATTTTTAACTATGCTTTCCACCATTTTTATGTCCTTTTGTGTTTTTTGCCTTTTTTCTTTAGTTCATGAGTAATGACTACTTACCAACTTTCTTTGTAGGCAGAATATTCACTAAGGACCCCGGCTTACCAGGAATGGCTCCTTTAATTAATAGTAAGTTGCGTTCCGGGTCTACTCGCACCACGGTCAACTTGCGAATTGTCACCCGACTACCACCCAAACGTCCTGCCATCCGTTTACCGGGATAAACACGACCAGGGGTTGTACCAGCGCCAATGGAACCTGGCGCTCTATGGTTTTTAGAACCGTGTGACATCGGTCCGCGGCCAAAGTTGTTACGCTTTTGGTTACCCGCAAAACCGCGACCGATACTGATACCGACTACATCGACAATTTGACCTTCAGTAAAAATATCCGCCTTAAGTTCTTGACCTAAAGTATAATCACTAGCGCTATCTGTGAGATATTCGTTTAAATGACGTAAAGCTGGAGCAGATGATTTTGCCAAGTGACCCAGCAGAGGTCTATTCAACGCCTTGGGTTTGACTTCACCATAACCAACTTGGATGGCGCTGTAACCGTCGGTCTGTTTTGTTTTAACTTGTGTAACAGTGCATGGCCCCGCTTGAACGACGGTGACTGGAATTGATACTCCATCTTCGTCGAAAACTTGGGTCATGCCCAGCTTGGTGCCGAGAATACCTACAGACACAGTAACTGGTTCTCCTTATATACTTGCTGGTGTTGGAATCGGACTGCTATATAAAACCTAGACAAAGCTAGACTTTACTTTCTACTTCAACGGGAGCATGGGAGCGGTTATCCCTGGTGTAGACTTGCACGCCTTAGCCAGACGCGATATTTCTCAAGTTAAGATTTACAAGAAAGACTACCGCTATCATTGCTTGGTTTTCGCCTTGGCAATAGTCTTAATTCAATACTTGATATCGTAGGACTATATATCAAGTGGGCGATTTTCTTAACTCACTTATGTCAATTCTTGTCAACATAAGTATAGTTTTGTCTATAAAATAGTCGGCTTAGGACTACCTCACTTGGTCACCAGAACAGCCACAAGCTTTTTTTTCTGGGCGAAAAAAACAACTCTTGGAATTTCAGAGCAATGCTTTTAAGCTTTGCACTTTGTGCAGTAATGCTTTCGTCCAAGCAATTACCTAGGCACTTTCTGGAAGCAGTGCTGTTAGTGGTCTTTGCCCTATAAGCTACTGCCTTGCTGTGGTGGGACTTAAGCGGTTTTTTACCGCTCAGTATCCGTGAACTAAGTTCGCTGCAATGTTATTAAACCAACATTACCCCTCAGTTTCTGCTTCACTCAACACTTTAATCTTAAACTACAGCTTAAGATTTTCCCTGGGTTTTCAGGGATATAGGAGTGAATGTAGTATAGAGTCGTTTATGGGCTGGGTTTATTTAGCCTCTAACTCTTTGTTAACCTGCGAGTTTTTCTAGTGTACCAGTCTCTGACAACTTTAAGATAAGTTTATTATTGCCCGGAGATGGTAAACATCTAAGATCCCACAGAAAATTGAGCAGTCAGTTTTTACGCTCGGAGGTCACAATCTAATATCATAAATCATCTATTGATTTTTGTCGAGAAATCTTTAAAATAGTTTTTGATTACAGGTGATGTCCTGAATACTTGAACCTAATCCTGCTTCAGGGTGAATAATAGAGATATCTGAGTGGGATAAGACGAAAGAAAATTTATGGCACTGATTACCACTGGCAACGCTTTCATTCGCGATCTGGAAAAATTTGGTTCCCTTGGTGTTTACGTACCTTTGGAAGGAGGTTTTGAAGGTCGATATCGCCGCCGACTGAGGGCTACTGGCTATGTCGATCTTCATATTACCGCCAGAGGGTTGGGCGACGTGGCTGCCTATCTCACAGGAGTTCATGGAGTCAGACCACCTCATCTGGGTAAAAAAAGCTCTAGTAGTGGTGCTGCGGTAGGTTATGTATATTATATTCCACCGATTGTTACCTACAATCTAGAACAGCTACCACTAAATTCAAAGGGGCTGGTGTTGTGGATCATTGAAGGGAATATTCTCGCAGATCAGGAAGTTGAGTTTTTAGCCACCTTACCTAGCTTGGAACCCAGAGTAAAAGTAGTAGTAGAGAGAGGGGGGGCGCGTGCCTTCCGTTGGCAACCTCTCAAAGACACATACTCTGCTAGTTATCAAGCTGTCTAATCAAGGGAACCATATCGTCGCTGGAAACTTGCTAAATTTCCAGTGGCGATGTCGCTCCGCCCTGTGCCCAAGGCGATCGCAAAACAGAACTACAATTAAGAATCGTCATACTGTCAAAGGGAGGCCAGTTGAGCTAACTCCCTACTTTCTCAGTACTGAAGGTAATCAGAGCGAAAATGAGACGTAAATCTACTGGTAGACCAGCCAATACTTCTAAATCCTCGGCTTTACAATCCCCCCTGTTCAACATCTCTACTATCGCCATTTTGGCGGGGGTGCTGGTGTTGGGTATTGGAATTGGTATTGCCTTTAGTTCCACAACCACTTTAACCCCGGCAAATGTCGCTTCTCGTGAATTCATAGATACTAAAGCGCCGAACCCTGAGATTTGTGTGCAGTTTGGGGCTAGTGCAATGGTCATGGACGCGAGACTGTTTGTTACTCTCAACCCGTTTAACGTCTATGTTGCTCAACCAAGTATGCGTCCTGGGTGCGTTCTGCGCCAAAATAACTGGGCAATTTTAGAGCAACGTAACCTTGTATCATCAAGCCAAGTCAGAGAATGTAGGAGTCGTTTAAATACCTTTGGCTTTACAGGTAACTTGGACAGTGAAAACCCTGACATTAGATGTATTTACCAAAACCAAGCTGCTCAAAACTTTTTCACCTCTCAGCCCGGAGCAGTGACGCAACCGCAAGAAACAGAGAGATTTTAGCGACCTTGGGAATTGAGTCTAAATTTACACCCCCTCATGGGGGTTAATTTTTCCATTGGCCTTCTGATTGTAGGCTGCTAGTGCTTCCCAGTTCATCACGTCTGCTAACAAAGTTTGATAACCGAGGGTATTGGGGTGAAGACCATCTACACCTAAGCGCTGTAAACGCCACGATTCATCACGGGCCATCCATTGATCGAAAATATCTAAGTAAGGAATTTGCCGTTGCTGACAAGCAAGTTTAGTAACTTCTTTATAACGGTACTGGTCGATGTGATTATAATAAAAGCAATCTAAAAAAGGCATTTTGCTTTCATCCACAGGAACCATCCCCACAAACAACACAGGGCAAAGTTTTTGTGCTTGTGCGAGCAGAGCAGCAATTTCGGTTTTAAATACAGCGAAATCTGTATAATTACGACCCTGGTTACTTTTTAATCGGGCGGAATCATTCACACCGACGGAGAGAATCATCAGGTCGGGAAGCCGATTTCTTAATTCACCTCGATGGCGAAATTCTACTTCTAGCCTTTGTGCTACTTGCTGGGTGCGATCGCCTCTCACCCCCAAATTATATAATATATGACCACAACTATCGGGCAACATCCACCAGCGCCGCAGTTGTTCAACCCAACCCCCTGTTTCTGGGTCGCCAAAGCCATAAACTAAGCTATCTCCTAGTGCAATAATTCTCAAAGACTCAAATGGCTTTGGTTGTACTACCAGCCCAGAGGAAGAAAGCTCGAGTGTTTGCATTTTTAGAACTATATTTTATATCTTTACAAGATTCTATACATTTCTACATCATTAGAGAATATATTTCTGTTGTTTGACTACAATAGACTTATGTATTTGCTTGGGATGCGTTGATTAAGTAAGGGGTTGGTGCATTCTGACGCGGCCAATTCCGGGATAAAAACCGAATTAACCCAGGCAAAGATATTAACATCAACAAAACTCCTACCCACCAACCGGAACGCAATTGTTCTAAGTTATCCAGCGATGAGGTAGTTTGTGGCTGATTAGAGAAAAACCCTGCTGTTAGTGCTAGTAAATTATTTAACCCATGACAGGCTATAGGCACAATTAATGTTCGGGTCTTGATATATAGCACACCCATAACAAAACCAAACATAGATAATCCGAGGAAATTTGGGTGTAAAATTCCAAACAGGACAGAGGAGACAATCAAAGCTGTACGGATACCCCACTTGGTAGCCCATCGTTGCAGTATAACCCCTCGGAAAATAAATTCTTCCGCGATGGGAGCCACGACTATAATTGCGATCGCACTCAGTAAATTGTCTAGTAAAGGTGCTGAACTGTGAGCAGAAGCATTGCTGGCTACTTGGCGCAGAAGTTCCTCTATAAAAGAAGGAGCGAACCACGACAACAGGGAAAATGAGACTAGATAGGCACTAAGTGAAAACACGATTACCAGAACAACTAAGCCCACCGTCGGTAACCATTTATAGTTCTTCGGCAGAATACCCACAACATACCGCAGATTAATTCCTAAACGATTGAAGTCTGCGAATATCCACAGGCAAAGCAATCCAAATATTAAAATATACAGCACCAGGACAACAACTTGATTATTAAGTGTCAGTCCGTTAATTCCTTGCACATAGCCTAAACAAATACCGGACAGCAAGGATACCAGTAGACCCTTGGCGAACAAATAACGAACCCTGACCCGGGAAAATGGATTATGTATCATAAGTACTAGTTATTTCTACGATGTTCCAAGTAACTTGAGTTCTCCTGGATTATAGACTAATTTCCCTCTACACCAAATCATAATTAGGTAGACTACTATGCTAAAGTTTTTGATATCTCAACGGTAGCAGTTGCACCACACTAGACCAAATTAACTGCGGCTGAGTAATTCTGTAGCTAAACATAAACTAATTTTAAATTTTTTGTAGCTGATGAGAAACTTATACTCATTGGTGATTGAATTTAATTCATGGAGGGAAAAATGAGTAAAATTAGCATCAATCTTCAAAATAGATTTCCCTATCTAATTTATATTGCCGGAGGAATATTTATTTGATTTTTGGCAATCATTATGCGTCCTTTTGCGGTTATTAATGCGGGTGAAAGGGGTGTATTGATGCAGTTTGGTAAGGTACAGGATAGAGTTTTAGATGAAGGGCTACACCCGATTATACCCATAGTCATATCAGTTAAAAGAATTAATGTCCGGGTGCAAAAAAAAAATATTTTCAAATCCGATGCAGCTTCTAAAGACTTGCAAACAATTACCACAGAACTTGCAGTTAACTGGCACATTGACCCACTGAAGGTAAATCGCATTTATCAACAAGTGGGAGATGAAAGATTAATTATTGATGGTATTATTACCCCAGCAGTATCGGAATTTCTCAAAGCAGCTACGGCTAAAAAAAACCACGAGGAAGTAATTACCAAAAGAACAGAATTAAAACAAGAAATTGATAGTAATCTCAAAAAACGTGTAGAGTCTTATGGTATTATTATAGATGACGTTTCCTTGGTAAACTTCTCCTTTTCTCCAGATTTTAGTAGAGCAATTGAATCTAAACAAATAGCAGAACAGGAGGCTAAACAAGCAGAATTTATTGCTCAAAAAGCTACTCAAGAAGCCCAAGCCGAAATTAACCGGGCTAAAGGTCAAGCAGAAGCGCAAAGATTACAAAGGCAAACTTTAACACCTGAGTTACTGCAAAAGCAAGCTATAGAAAAATGGGATGGTCGTTTTCCTGCAGTCATCACTGGTGATGGTACTTTACCTTTAATTAACCTTAATGCAGGTAGTTTATCTAGTGGAAATAAGCAGTAATAATTTTTAGCGATCGCTTCTGTGAGTTGAACTATTAGTAGACGATCGCTATATTAAAAAAAGGTAAAAATAGGAATCAAAACTTTTTTGATTTATCTCAAATTCAGAAATACAATAGTTTATAAAATATGTATAAATGGTTAGGTTTTTCCTGGGATTTATCTAATGTCATAATTTTGATAGATTTTGTTAAAAGCTTTTTCATTATAGTAGGTGGAGCAATTGCTTTAGCTAGTTATAGAGGTCAAAATCGACAGAGAGCAATAGATAACAGCTTAAACTCTCTCAAAATGTTTGAAAAAACTATACAACACAAAGATATAGAGATTTGGAAAAACGTATATAGCAGGACTTATGAAGGTACCGGAGCAGATCCATATCATTTTATTGTGTTTTGTGAAGATAATAAAACAAAGCAAATACCAGTTTGCGACCTTTTTATCTCTGAGGGGAAGGGATTATGCCTTGCTCAATCAAAATTAAATGAAGATGAAGAAATTTGCGACCTTGAACTAGGTTCTATACGGCTTATAGCAGAGCAGCTAAATCTAATAGGTTACGAAGTTTTGTATGGAAATGTAGAATTAAGAATAATTTATTATGAATTAGGACAAATAATTGACATTATATATAAATGGATTAATGAAATACAAGACAAAGAAGTAAAAGCATCTGTACAGTTTATGTTCCCTTATTTTATGAAAATGTGCCGCAAATATAAACGAACTATAAATTCTATTCCTAGCAAAAGTTATGTTAATTTTTGCTAGGCAAATATAAGTTTTGTGGGACTATTCTTTTTTATCTTAGTATTCACTTCTTTTTCTCGGCTCTATTATCTGGGAAGCAACACCGTAATATTTAGCTGCTGCTGTCATATCCAAATTCAGTAACCTCTCATCTCCTAAATCTTGTATTTTTGTAGGTTGATCTAACTTGAAATCTAAAGATTTAATAATTTCTAACCCTACAGCTTTAGCTAATAAAGGAGGAACAGAATTACCCACTTGTCTAAATCCGTGCCATTTTGTGCAATGAAACCTAAACCAATCAGGATAAGAATGTAACCGCGCTGCTTCCCGCACAGTAATACATCTGGGTATAAACGGATGTATAGGTCTAGGGGAGGTAAAAGCTCCGCGATTACTAGGTGTACCTGCTCTGAGAGTATTACAAATACCTTGGGGGTCAAGTTTATAGAAACGGCTAATTTTTTCGGTTTTACCAGGAGGTGTAGCTGCGAATCTGGTCATAGATTCTAAACTATGCTTTGTTCTTAAACTTGATGTCAGGATTCCAGGGTCATAGTGACGTTGATATCCATAGTCATTATTTGCCGAATTTAAACCACGCAGTAATAGACCGTAATCACTAGGCTTTCCCAACTCTGCAACTACCCAATCACGTTGATACAATTCATCATATTTTTCAATCTCCGGTAAATCTTGCAATGCTTCCCAAGCTGTCGGAGTTAAGTTTAATTGATGAGAGAATCCTGATTTCTTTTGTTTAGCTGGTTGAGTAATGGGGTCTGGATAATTTGGTAATTCTAAATCATGACGACAACCGAGAATAAATAACCGTTCGCGATTTTGGGGAACTCCAAAATAGGCAGAATTTAAAACCTGATATTTTTGTTTAACTTGATAACCATTACTCTCAAATTCATTAATAATTTGTGCAATAAATTCTTGATGTTTTCCCGCAGTCATTCCTTTGACATTTTCCATGACAAAAAACTTGGGCTGGAGTGCTAATACTAATCTAATGTAATGAAATACCAAGGAATTTCTAGGGTCTTGAAAAGAACGTTTACCTATTAATGAGAATCCCTGACAGGGCGGACCACCAAAGATGACATCAATTTCTAGATTACCAATAGCCGAATTTTGTCTAATATGTTGACTGGTAGTTTCTTCAACAGGCTGACATAAAACAGTCCAAAAAGGAAAATTAAACTCGTGGGTTGCACAGTGGATAGGGTCGATTTCTACAGATGCTAATACATCAAAGCCAGCTTGTTCAAAACCGAGGGTCATCCCCCCAGCACCAGCAAATAAATCCACAGCAATCGGGCGGTTTTGTTTCATCTGCTTCTAGTGATTATTTCCTACTTTCCAAGACCTGGTAACATTTGCAAAATCTCTGCAGCGGCGCGATCGCATACACCTACCTCCCCCAACAGCTGACGCATTTCGGTATAATCTGCGAAAGTTTGCTGTCGGCGCTCAGGATTTAAGAGTAATTCCATGGATGCTTGGAGAATATTTTCCGGTGTCGCTTGTTCTTGTAGGAATTCTGGTACAATGGGCTTCATGACCACTAAATTAACTGGTGAAGCAAAAGGTATAGAACCTTTAAGAATGTTGCGAGCAATCCAAACAGTCAAGGGGTTGAGGCGATAAACCACAACTTGGGGCACATTTAATAAAGCCAGTTCTAGGTTAACCGTACCAGATTTAGTGATAGCCAGATCAGCAGCGGCAAAGAGTTCTTTTTGTTGCTCGCACAGAATTGTCGCCCTTAAACCATAACGTTGAATAGCTGTTTCTATGGGTTGTCTGTAAGCTTCCAGAGATAGGGGAATCCAAAAATGGACGAATGGTAATTGAGCTTGAATAGTTTGAGCAGCTTGAAAAATTACTGGTAAGAGGTATTTTAACTCTTGATGACGAGAAGCTGGGAGGAGTGCGATCGCCTTTTGTGCTGGTGGAATTTGCAATTTAGCCCGAGCTACTGAGCGACTGGGTGCATCTTGCATTCGGTCAACTAGGGGATGACCCACCCACTGCACTTGTGCGCCATTCTCGCGAAAATAACGGGCTTCCTCCGGGAAGATAGCCAAGAGTTTATCTGTAAAGCCGACAATGCGGGATGTATTACGTAAACCAATAGACCAGACCCACTCTTGGGGAGCGATGTAATAAACCACTGGTACCTGTGGTAAATGCTTTTGCATATAAGTACCAATGCCCAGATTAGGTCCCATATAATCAATTAGTATGACTAAATCAGGGGGGTGTTGTTGCAAAAAAGCGATCGCCTGACGTTGTACCCTAATAGTAGGGAAAATATAAGGCAGAGATTCCACCAAACCCATAGAACCAATACCACTAGTTTTCCCCAAAATAGTAGCGCCCTGGGCTGCCATTTTTTCCCCACCCAGAGCCACAATTTCTAATTTTAAACCAGCGGATTGACGCTTGATTGCCTGAATCAGCAATGAGCCTTGCAAATCCCCAGATACTTCCCCTGTGCTGATAAATATACGCATTTGATAATTAGTAAAAATTCATATTTAACAACGGAGTTTTAAATAGTTACATTATACTCATACAATACAGTATATTTAACGAATATAGGCACTACAGTGAATTATAAAACTATTCCGGGGTGGGAATTATGCCCGTTATTGTCCATCTCACCCCAATAAAAGCTGTATAAATTCAAGAGTCATCATGGGGGCTGGTTTTTTTCCTTCCCGGAATTAACCCACGTCTTCCTGACATTTGAGAAAGTAGGAGAAAACGACGCAGGGATTGCAGTTGTTCACTGTCTCCGAGTTGTTCGAGTGCTTCTAAAGCCTCCTTAAAACTTAAGCCAGAGCGATAGAGAAGCCGAAAAGCCTTTTTCAAAACTTGTAAATCCTCAGAGCTCATCCCAGAACGTTTTAACCCTACTAGATTCAGAGTTCTCACCCGTGCAGGATTTCCCTCCACCAACATATAAGGAGGCACATCGCGGTCAATACGTGCCATTCCCCCGACCATTGCGTGTTGACCAATATGTACAAATTGATGCACCCCTAAAACTCCGCCCAACCTGGCGCGTGACTCTATATGGACGTGACCCGCCAATGCCACGGAGTTAGGAACAATCACGTGGTCTTCAATTATGCAGTTATGAGCTACGTGTACATAAGCCATTAACAGGTTATTATTACCAATCACCGTAGCCTCACCCGCCCCAGTAGCACGGTTAATAGTGACATATTCACGAATTAAGTTATTGTCACCAATTTTCACCCAAGTTGGTTCGCCAACAAACTTGAGATCCTGGGGTTCCATACCAATAGCAGCACCGGGAAAAATCTGATTTCGCGCTCCAATCTCACAAGGACCTTCTAGCACGACATGAGGGCCAATAATTGTTTCCATGCCGACTTTGACATTAGCTCCAATCACAGCATAGGCACCGACTTGCACTGTTGGGTGAAGTTCCGATTGAGGATGAATTACAGCAGTGGGATGAATAAGCGTTTTCAAGGGTGAATCTCCAGAACTTTTTTAAGTGTAGAAACGCGATTAATGGCGTTTTTACAATCAGTGGCCAAAAGTGTCGAGCAAAGCAAGTTGTGTGTAAGAGCAACGAAAATCTAGAGTGGATGATGTTTTGTGATTTATGGAAGTCGAGCTTAAGAGTCAACCACGGCTTTACCCACTCGACAGCTTATTAGTTAATTCGAGAAAACATTAATTCGCCTTCAGTAGCAAGTTGACCGTCAACCTCTGCACGTGCTTGTACTTTAGCGAAACGACGTTGTTTTATCCACAACAGTTCTACTGTCATCACTAGCTGATCTCCCGGAAGTACCTGGCGGCGGAATCGCACTTTATCGATACCAGCAAACACAAATAGTCCCTCCTCAAACCCTGGTAATTGCTTCAGAATAATACCCCCAACCTGTGCCATTGCTTCAACAATTAGCACTCCAGGCATCAGGGGACGTTCTGGGAAATGTCCCTGGAACTGTGGTTCATTGACAGTGACATTTTTAACGCCTACAGCCAGTTTTTCGGGAACATAGTCAATGATTTTATCTACCAATAGGAATGGGTAACGGTGGGGTAGCAATTTCTGAATTTCTTCAGATGAAAATGTGGTTTTAATTTCAGTACTTTTTTCTGGGGTAGATGTAGGTGCAGTAGTATCGGGACTATTCACTGGGGTGACAATTGCCATTAGCGCTGTGTTGAATTTGTAATTAATGAATTAAGTAGTTATGGGTGAAAACCTGAGATTTTAGATTTTACCCGATTCCTGTTCTAAAATTTTCCGTGCCAGTTGAATGTGTAAATTGTGGCTGGCTTTATATGCTAAGAAATGAGCTTGAGGAAAATTTCCCAATAAACTCAAATCTCCTACTAAATCTAATATTTTATGACGAACTGGTTCATTTTCAAACCTGAGTGGTGGATTTACCCAACCTTCTGACCCACAAACAAGGGCGTTATCCAAGCTACCACCCTTAATTAAACCGGTTTTCTGTAAGTATTCAATTTGGTGTAGTAACCCAAAAGTACGAGCCGGAGCAATTTCCGCCACAAAGTTGTCACTTAATGACCAACTGTACCATTGGTTGCCAATAGCCGACAGTTCAAAATCAATCTCGTAACTAAAACGGGTTATTGATGCTGGAAGGGCGCAAGCAAAAGCATCATTTTCATAAATCCAGATGGGCTGTTTCACCACCAAAGGAACTGGTTTACTAGTTGGTTGCGACACTAAGCCAACTTGAGTAATACTGTCAGTCCAAACCTGTGCTGAACCGTCTAATAGTGGTACTTCTGGTCCATCAATTTCAATGCGGGCGTTATCGACACCCATACCCGCCAGGGCTGCTAATAAATGCTCCACTGTGCGCACGCCAGCTTCACCTTTGCCCAATTGAGTAGAGAGCAGAGTTTGACTGACTGCGGTAACTTGAGCCGGAATGATTGGTAAATCTGGCAAATCCACCCGCACAAAGTACCGCCCACTCCCAGATGGACTTGGGAATATGCGCACATGGGTACTCACACCACTATGCAGTCCCACTCCAGTTTGAGTGATTTCTCCTGCTATGGTGTGTTGTTCCATGAGCTAAAAGTTAATATGTGATTCATTTGCAGTTTCGGTGATGACCCCTTATCGGAATAGTATTGAGGCAAATGCCAAAATTAGCAAGTGCCTCATCAAGTTACTATATAGGAGTGACTATTTAAAACCTTTCACCAATACCAAAATTGATGCGACTATCGCCGTCATTGTTAATGCCGTAGTCAATCCGAATGGGGCCTAGTGGCGATTGTACACGCACACCCAAACCGTAACCGTAGCCACTACCGTTTTTGTTGAGGACGTTAGCCGCCTGAGTTGTGGTTCCTAAGTCACTACCGACATCAACAAACAGTGCGCCGTTAACCACTGAGAATACAGGGAAGCGATACTCAACAGATGCTTGGACATAACTGCGTCCACTGGTTAAGGCTCCTTCTTCGTAACCCCGCACAGAGTTGCTACCGCCTAGGGTAAAAGCTTCATAGGGCGGTAAGTCACCCAGAATTGTTCCGCCTTGCACGTTAAAGGCTAGGGTTTGCGCCCCCGGTGCGAAGTTGGTCAACCTCACAGGTAAGTATTGACTATAGTTACCCCGGAGTCTGGTTAGAAAAATGCTACCTAGTCCCACTGGTACGGACTGATCCACACCAAACCGTAGCAAAGAACCTGCTGTTGGTTGCAATTGGTTATTACGCAAGTCCCGCTGTGCGCCTAGTTGTAATAACACTAAGTCATCTTCACCTCCCCCTGAGAGGCTTAGAGGAACTGTTGCTGTGGGCGCTCCATCCTCGAATACGGCTCCTTCCGGTCTGATATTACCATCAGCATCACGGGTGGAAATTCGTTGATACTGCAATCCGGCTGAAGCACTCCATTCTGATCTTTCATAGGGATTGGGAGACAAGGGACGGTTGAAATTAATACCGCCACCCAAGCGGAGAACACGAGGTCGATCACCGTCGGTTTCACCTGGTTGAAATGTCCTTATATTCTCATCTTTGCCGTCAAAAATTAATGAAACGGAACTGCGGCGAAAAATATTTGTTGTATAAGAAGTTCTATAGGGGTCACCGGCAATCCAGGGGTCTGTAAACCGCAGATCAAAAAGCAGCTCCCGTTGTCCGATCTGTACTTCGGCTCCTAGGTTTTGGTTTCTTCCTCCTAGGTTTTGCTGCTGATAGCTTACAGTCCCAAATAATCCACTGGCAGAACTAAACCCGGCTCCAGCTGCAATAGACCCACTAGTACGTTCGGCTACGTTCACTACTACTTTTACCTGACTAGGGTCAGTACCAGGGTCAAGAGATATGTTGACATCTTCAAATAGCCCCAGTCCAAATACTCTCTGGAGGTCTGTTTGTACTATATCCCGGTTAAATACTTCTCCTGGACTTAACTTCATTTCTCGGGTAATTATATATTCTTGGGTTCGTCCCTGAATTGGTTCTCCCTTTTCATCTACCTCCCGACCTTCGCGATCCTGGAAGCGGACTTGAATATTTTCTACCACCCCTTCGGCTATTTGTAGGGTGACAAGGCCGGTTTCCGAAATTTGTGGTGAGCCAATGAGGTTAGCTAATACGTAACCTTGTTCTTGGTACTTTTTAGTTAACTGCTGGATACCTGCTTGGAATTGCCGCAGGTTGAGGACTTGACCATATTGCTCACCAAAGACTGCATCCACAGTGCCGGGAGCTAGTACCGAGGGAATATCAGTTCCCGGATTAGCTTGCACTTGTACTTTGGTGAGGACGGGGTTAAGTTGGACAATAAAGCTTACCCGTACGCCCACAGGTGTATCTTCTGGCACTGCTTCAACGTTGGCAAAGAACCCAGTGGCAAAGATGGCATTAATATCTTCTTGCAGTTCAGACCTGGTTGTTGTCCGACCTGGTTGAGTACGAATGACGCTGTAAACTTGTCTTTCTAGTTCCGGTGTTAGTTGTCCCTTTTCTGGTCTGACGACTACTTCTGATATCAGTACGCGAGTTTCTGCAGTTGGAGTATTGGGATTTTCTCCACTGGGAGTAGTTTGAGCTGTGAGTACTGGGGGGGTAATTTCCTGAACCGAATCAACTTTTAGGGTTGTTAAGGTGGGGACAATTACTTGTGCTGTTGTCTTCTGGGATGATTTCACGGGAGTAACCGTGAACAAAGACTGATTTTTGGTTTCAATTGCTGACTGCTGATTGAACCCAGGACTAAAAACCTCTGTTGTCTGTTCTGAATTATTAATACTTTGGGCATTTGCACTCTCACAGATGCCTAGTGGCGCTGCAACTGCTACAAATGCCATCCATACCGGAGATAAACGCATGTTCTTTAAATTCCTCTATGGCTACGCCACGCAAGCTATCACATCCACACACCATTACTCTTATGCACAAGACCCCAGGTGCAAATCAAGTTGCTGCCTATTGCCTATTTACTTATGCTTCACAAAGCATCAGCCAAAAACTATTGATTCTGACTTTTTGCTTTTGACCATTTCAAGTTTTAGTTTCTACTGCTTTTAGCACTCTTTGTAATACCTCCTGATAAGCATTTTCTACATTACCCAAATCCCGACGGAAACGGTCTTTATCCATCACCCTCAAGTTAGGATCTGCTTCGGCTGTGTTCCATAAACGGCAAGTATCCGGGCTGATTTCATCTGCCAAGAGTATCTGCTGTTTTGAGTCCAAACCAAATTCTAGTTTGAAGTCTACTAGGGTAATGCCGCACTGCTGCCAAAAGCCGCGAAGAAATTCGTTGACTTGCAATGCTAGATTGTGAATTGTCTCTACTTGTTCCGGTGTTGCTAGTTCTAAGAGCAATAGGCGATCGCGTGTTAACAGTGGATCTCCCAACTGGTCATTTTTGTAATAAAATTCCACTAAAGGTTGTTTGAGCACTGTACCTATTGGTAATCCTGTTTGCTGACACAGACTTCCTGCGGCAATATTTCTCACCACTACTTCTAGTGGCACAATCTTCACAGCCTTAACTCGCATTTGGTGCGGTTGAGGACTGTCAATATAGTGTGTTTTTATACCTTTCGTTTCTAACTGCTGAAATAGCCGGCTAGAAATGCTACAGTTAATTTTTCCCTTGTTGATAATACTGCCACGTTTCTGGGCATTAAAAGCCGTGGCATCATCTTTAAAATCAGCTAACAGGACTTCTGGCTCGTCCGTTGCATAGAGAATTTTAGCTTTGCCTTCGTATAACTGGGGATAAACAGACATGATATGAGATAAATTTGTACGCAGTGGGTAGTTTTCGACCTTTTAGGCTTAACTATTTTATCTTTTGTGCTTCAATATCCGCCATTGGTGGTGAGTCAGGTATAGTTGGTTAGCTGATATCAAGCACATACACCTGAAAAAAGGTGATCAAGGATAAAATATGTAATCAATTGACAAAATCTAGTTTATCATTTAATGATAATTTAATGAAACAAGTTCTCAACAATCAGACTATAAAGCTATCATATTTTGCCTTTTGCCAATTAAGTAAATACAGCAGATTACAGGTAAATGAGGTGCCAGTATTAATCTTAAAACTCCTGTAGGGTAGGAATCATGCCGCCCTACTGTACCTCACTTACACAAAATGTTCTGTAAATTGTTTATACAGCTTTTTGTCAAAGGTTTGACCTTTGACTTAATGTTTGAAATTCCCAATCATAATTAACCATTTCTTGTCTCAGCCCGGTATAATTAAATTCTTAATGTAAACTAATTGGGTCGGAGAAAAAAATTTGAGGGTAGTTAATTATTTAGTTATAAAGCCTTTTTCAGGCTAATGAAGTACACATCAATTGCCTATTCCCTGTTCCCTATTCCCTGTTCCCTATTCCCTGTTCCCTATTCCCTGTTCCCTGAAACTAAACAACTTTGTACCTCACGAGCATGGGAAGTGCTATATTAAAAACTTTCAAGTAAAAAAAACCATGATTTTAGACAAGGAAGACAAGAATAAAAAAGTTGTGTGGGATACAGTTCGAGAATTTATTGATGGAAAATAAACACAACAAAAATGGAGAAAAAAATAATGAACAAAGATGATTTTCTCTATCCTCGTGGACGCTACTATGGTCATGTCAAGCCCGAAAATTTGGTGTTTAATGCAAATTTGCAGGAATTTGCTCAACGTATCAGTTATATCTGTAATTTAGAGACGGGTGGAAAGCTCACCCCAGAAGAAGCTTACGAACAAATTAAAGCTTTATGGAAACAACTGAAAAAAACTAAAAAACAACTGCAAATTGGCAAAAGTCCCTTTCAAAATGATGATGGGGAAACTACAAGCTGAAGGAGTACAAATAGCAGAGTTATATAGCAAAACTCAAAAGTCGTATCCCATAGTCTCTAACAGGATGTTTGATAAGTCATGATTAGTGTATCAACTATTGTTTGACCCCACCCTCTCCTTGCAAGGGTAGGTTTTTAATATGATCTGTGAAGGCAAGACTAGGAAGACAAGGAAGGAAAGTGGACAAGGAAGATTTTATACG
>NZ_JAQMTM010000001.1:0-22590 GCF_028331085.1 Anabaena sp. CS-542/02 | reverse complement strand
TCATGATGTATCAAATATTTTCATATCCCCCTAAATCACCCTTTTCAACGAGGACTTTAAAGAATTTAGCCCCCCTTTTTAAGGGGGGTTGGGGGGATCAATCAGTATCATTGATGACAATAAAAAACTTATCAAACATCCTCTCAGCAAGCAGGTAATGGAAAATAAGAATATAATTCTAAATAAGTATCTTTCTCAAAAGACAAAGTCATGAGTGCTAATAATATGGAATCTCTAATTAGCAAGGCTGAAGATTTACTTAAAAAGGGGGAAAGTGAACAATCTGTCACTATTATTCAAAAAGCGTTAGAAATTGAACCAGATAATATTGAGGCTTTAAAAATGTATGCCGAATCTCTAGTAGAAATTAATCAATTAGAAGAAGCATTAATTATTTATAAAAAAACTCTGCAATTGGCTCCAAATAATGTAAGTATTTTGAGAAATTATAGCAGTGCTTTATTGCGTATTGCTGATTATGATAAAGCATTATTTTTTTTAGATAAAGCTTTACAAGAGGAACCAAATAATGTAAAAGTTTTAAGTACATATATTAAGGCTTTATTGAAATTAAAACTTTTGCACAAAGCTTTTATCTTTTTTGAAAAATCTTTACAAATTAAACCTAATAACATAATAACTTTAAACAGCTATGGTAAAGCATTGGCAGATGCAGGTAATTATGAAAAATCTTCGGAAATTTTTGAACGCGCATTACAAATTAAACCTAATCATATAATAACTTTGACTAGCTATGGTAAAGCATTAGCAGAAGCAGGTAATTATGAAAAAGCCTGTGAAATTTTTGAACGCGCATTACAAATTAAACCTAATAATATAATAACTTTAAACAGCTATGGTAAAGCATTGGCAGATGCAGGTAATTATGAAAAAGCCTGTGAAATTTTTGAACGCGCATTACAAATTAAACCTAATGATATAATAACTTTGACTAGCTATGGTAAAGCATTAGCAGATGCAGGTAATTATGAAAAAGCCTGTGAAATTTTTGAACGCGCATTACAAATTCAACCTAATAATATAACTGCTTTAACTAGTTATGGTAAAGCATTGGCAGATGCAGGTAATTATGAAAAATCTTCCGAAATTTTTGAACGCTTATTACAAATAAATCCTAATAACTATATATCTTTTATTTACGCTATATGCTTAGAAGAACTAAGTAGATATACAGATGCAATATCTCAACTTGAATCGATAGATTTTGATAGTCTGCCGCAATATCATGTAAATGTTATTCATATCAGTTTAGGAAGACTTTACTATTGCCTTAAGTTGTACGAACAGGGAGATAAATATTTTAATTTAGCAATTGCTAACTCAGATGATAAAGAGAAGTCATTACTATCCAGTGCTAGAAGTATCTTCGCCCATAACCCTCACAACGAAACTGCTGTTAAAATGTTGCAACAGATTGGAGAAGAATCACCACGCTATTCTCAAGCACTAGAGATGTTGACACTAAACTTAAGTGAAGAAGATTACTTTGAAATGGTTAAATCCGATTACCAAAGTGGTTTGAATGACACCGAAATTCTGAACAGAGCAATTTATCATAAAATTGCCAATGAAATTAGCATTCTCAAAGGTATTGCTTACCGTATCTTGCGCTGCTCTCAAGCAGAAGATCCTTTACTAACAGGTATCATTACTGATATTGAAGATGTACTTGAAGAAGTTAACCGCCGCCGAGCATTAGAAAAATCCCAAATTGAAACTATTTCTGATGATGGATACGAGAAAATTTTAGAAATAATTTCTAAAACGGCTCACGATATTTCTGATTTTGTTAATAATCAGTTAGCGATTATTGAGTCTAAGACTAGACGTGCAATGAGAAAAATTGCTGTTGACGCTCCTCACTATACACAATTTGGGAAACTATTAATACAGCTAGAATTAACTCAAGTTGCTCTTAGCGACCTTAAAGCCATTAACGAAGGTATCAAAATTAAAAACCATCACTTTAAAGTCAAAAAACTGTTTGAAACATGGGAAGCTAATCCCCAAATTGGTCACGCTTCCATTTTTTTGGACATTCAAAATGGCGACTCAAACTTTAATGGTGATGAAGAGAAAATTAAGAGTATTTTAAATGAGCTAGTAGAAAATTCTCTGAAACATAATGCTAAAAAACTAGATTTACAAATCTGTATGACAGCACAGGATGTTATTAATCCTTCAGGAATTCGTGGCGTTAATGTTCCCGGTGAGCAAAAATATCTATTAATTGAGTTTAAGGATGATGGTAAAGGAATACCACCAGATAAAAAAGATTGGATATTTCAACCTCTCAAAACGACAGCTAGTGAAAGTCATGGTAGTGGTTTAGGATTATTCATCATCCGCAAAACATTAACACAGATGAATGGCTACATCCAAGAAACAGGACGGAAAGGAGCTAAATTTAAAATTTATATTCCCTACACATAAGGATAAAATATAGCAATACTAAATGATTCATGAACAATTTCTGTTCCCTGTTCCCTGTTCCCTGTTCCCTTTCCTCACTGATAATTTCTCAAGTCAAATAGGATGACTATAGCCAAGACAGACTTGATATTAGTCTGTAGCACCTTGCAATGGGATGTTAAACAAAATTGTAAGAATGATACATTGAAATTTAACGTCCTCAAAACTATCGCGGCCTTTCTTAATGTTGAAGGGGGAACGCTAATTATTGGGGTAGAAGATAATAGTAATATTTTTGGTTTAGAGAAAGATTTGGCTTTACTTTCTAAACCTTCTCTCGATCAATTTGAGCAGACAATTGTGAATCTGATTTGCGATCGCATCGCTGCAGACTTTATGTCGCTGGTAAAAATTAGGTTTGAGACGATTGAAAGTAAAATAGTCTGTGCCATTGATATTAAGAAATCAGACACAATCGCTTTACTCAAAGGTAATAATAAATATGAACTTTATATTCGAGCAGGAAATACATCTAAGTCTCTTGATATTTCAGAAACAGTAGCATTTTGCCTAAAGCGGGGTAGGTCGTCAAGTGATTGAAGCTTGCAGAAGCATTATTAGACATCATGATTACCACCTACAAGCAGAAGTATTTAAAGAAAAATGGCTGAATATCAAAGACAAACCCTTTCCTTGGTATGTGCGTTTAGATATGAATAAACTATTTTTAATGCAAGAGTAGAAGATTTGCGGCTTTGCGCCTTTGCGGGTTAGCGTAGCTGGGCGTAGTCCACACCTCGACTCAGAATAAACCTAGCTGTGTGGCTACTTAAGGAAAGCATCTTTTGGGTTTTTCACCATACTTGTGGATGCTTTTTTTTATCCTAACTAATCAGAAATGCTTTGTAAATACCTGTTAAAGTTTTTCTAGTAAGGATACGACAGGATAAATCTTGTTGAGTCACGTTTCATCCCTACGCTTTAGCGTAGGGGTTCTCACACTCCCACTATATTTTGATAGTAGCAACTATAGATGAAATAAGGGCGATCGCCAAACTACCAGTACTGTATCAATTAATTAATACAAGTATTGATTAATTCCTCAACCCCAGCAACTGGCAAAATTTTTGTATTTAATTTTTCAGCCACCTCAACAACACTCATATCATCTAAAAATATTAATTCCCCATGTTTTAACATCACCTTTGGTAATAAAATTCCATCTCCTAAATCCTTTCCCAGAAGATTTAAAACTAGGTCATGACCCGTAATTAACCCAGTGACAGTAATATTTTGTCCCCAGTAATCACTCGCTAAAGCCTCCATCTTCACTTCTAAACCCTCAACAGTATTGAGGCGTTGTAAAATCGGTTGGAATGCTTGTTCCACAGCATTACCCACCACCCAAGTCAATTTTTTCGGTTCATCTAGCTTTGACGGTAACAACTGCGCTGCGGTAGATGCAAATTGCTGAATAAATAAACGAATCGAACCCACACCGTTATCAATTTGCGGATACTCTTCATATTCCGCAGCGCTGGGTAATTCCTCACCCGCAATCAAAAACCACTCATCTGCTAACCAAGCAAAACCCGATCCTAATTGTTGGCGAAATTTCTGGGACATGGTTTTGACTTGGGAAATCACTTCTTGAGCCTTTTCCCTTGTTACCGGTATCAGTTCATCTGCTGCTGGGCGAAACCGCGTCAAACCCAGGGGAACTACTGCTACTGATGCCACAGCGGGTAATCCTCCAGTATGAAATACTGCTAAGTCTTTCAGTGTTTGTTCTAGGTGTTGACCATCATTGATCCCAGGACAAACAACTACTTGAGCATGAATTTGTAGTCTGCGGTCTTGGAACCATTTAATTTGTTGTAAAATTTTGCCTGCACGTTGATTTTTTAGCAGTCTAATTCTGATTTCCGGTTCCGTAGCATGAACAGAAACGAACAAGGGAGACAGGCGCATTTGTTCAATCCGCAGCCATTCTCTTTCGGGTAAATTGGTCAGGGTTAAATAGGAACCATATAAAAAGCTCAGACGGTAATCATCGTCCTTTAAGTACAAGCTGGAACGCTTACCGGGTGGTTGCTGGTCAATAAAGCAAAAGGGACAACGGTTATTACATTGAATTAAACCGTCAAATAGAGCAGTTTCAAACTCTAGTCCCAAGTCTTCATCGTAATCTTTTTCTATTTCAATGTGATGAGTTTTTCCAGATGGGTCTAAAACTTCTAGTTCTAGCACTTCGTCAGCGCAAAGAAACTGATAATCAATTAAATCACGGGGCTTTATGCCATTGATGGCAACTATAGCATCCCCCGCTTCAAAGCCAATTTCTGCGCCTATAGAATCGGGTAATACTCTGGTGATTTGAGCGGGACGGATGGTAGACATGATGAGAAACCCGGAACCAATGAATATCAACTATTGTTCAACAATCCGGCGCTAATCGCACCCAAGATTGCTACACCAAAGGCCAGGCGATACCAAATAAATACCCAGGTGCTTTGGGTTTTTAGGAATTGTATCAACCCAGCGATCGCTATATATGAAAATATCCCAGATGAAATGACTCCGACAACCATAGGAACCATACCCACATTACCTACACCCACTTCTAAAAAATCTTTCAACTCCACTAATCCTGCTAGGGTAATGGCGGGAATTCCCAGCAAAAACGAAAATCTTGCAGCTGTATCCCGCTCTAAGTTCATAAATAGTCCACCAGTCATGGTGGAACCTGAACGAGATACCCCAGGGATTAAAGCCAAGCATTGAACTAAACCCATCCATAACCCATCTTTCATCGTCAGATGCTCAAAGTCACGTTGGCGTTTACCCAGTTTTTCTGCTATTCCCAATAACAGTGACATGAATATAGAGGCTATGGCAATGGCTGTTAGACTTCTCAGGGGTGAATTATCGTAGTCTGGTATTAATCCTTTAATTAACAGTCCAAAGAAGATAATCGGGACTGTTCCCAAACTAATTCCCACAAATAGCTTGAAGTCATGGCTTTGGTAGTTTTTGACGGCGATCGCTTTTGCTGCTCCCTTGATAATTTGCGTCATATCACCCCAGAAATACCACAGCACAGCCACAATACTACCCAGCTGAATAATCGCCGTAAAAGCTACCCCCGGATCCCCCCAACCCAGCACTACAGGTACAACCTTTAAATGTGCTGAACTGCTGATG
The DNA here is from genome assembly GCF_028331085.1 of Anabaena sp. CS-542/02. Taxonomy (NCBI): domain Bacteria; kingdom Bacillati; phylum Cyanobacteriota; class Cyanophyceae; order Nostocales; family Nostocaceae; genus Anabaena; species Anabaena sp. CS-542/02. Next base: position 16,953 of record NZ_JAQMTM010000001.1, on the reverse strand, counting down.
GGAAGAAATTCAGTCATTCCCTGGACAAAGCCTAAAAAAATAGCTTGCAGGATATTCAGTTGCTGTACCTCCTCTGACCCCAGGAGAGTTTCGGTACTTAAAACCTTTGCCGGAAATGCTGCAACCGAGTAAATAGCAGATGCTGCACTTAGGAATACGAACCATTGCCGTTTTGATAAAACCATTTAATTTATTTGTGATAGCCAAGCGCTAGAACCAATTATAAAAACATCTGTTTAGGCCACTTGCCAGGAAAAATTCATCAGCACAGTTTACCCTGCTGCTAGTCAATTTATGCAAAACTTAGCTAAACTAAAAATCCCCCCCCATGGCATTTTTAACTGTGATATCTTAATTAACATAAAGTTTAGTAACAAATATTAAAAACTTTGATTAACAATACTTTGTCTTCCTATGGCTGCACCACGCAGGCTCTCACTACTCCCCAAACTCCTATAAATACTGATTTACCCCCCAGTGAACCGGGGCAAAATAGTATCAATAAGTTAGAATCTACACTTGGCTTATCTGCTTCCCTACCCATATCTACGACCAAGGGACAGACTTGGTTAATCTTGGCTGCGGCTGTGTTTTTGGTATCAGTACCAGTATTTATAGAAGCGCCATTAGTGCGATCGCTACCAGTGCTAAGTGTAGCCCTGACAGGATTTTGGGTATGGCTGAGTTTTATTTTAATGTCGCGTCCTCAAACTTATATATGGGGAGATTTGCTTTTTGGCTTTAGCTGGAGTTGGTTAGCAGGAGCCATTTACTGGGGTTGGTTACGTTGGGAACCTTTATGGCATTTACCAGTAGAATCAATCGGTTTGCCATTTGCCGCTTGGTGTCTCCTCAAGAATTGGGGACCAATTGGTAACTGGTTTTATTTAGGTTCTTTACTCGGTACAGTTTTAACTGATGTATATTTTTATATAGTAGACTTGATGCCCTATTGGCGGCAAATTATGCAGGTAGACCCGAATAATGTGTCACCAATATTACAAAATGCCTTAATCCAAGTACAAACGCCCTGGGGACAAGGCTGGGCAGGAATGGGGCTACTAATGCTATTAACCGCAGGGGTTTTACCCTTACGTACAAAATCAAAACATTGGTACGCATTTAGTGGCGCAGTTTTAAGTACAATTTTGGTAGATAGCCTGTTCTTAATAGCTGCATCTGCCGCTTAAAAATTCTCTCAATATGTTGCTAGTATAGAAAAAACCTATCTGTAGGTTTTGCCAAAATCCCAGTCATCTAGATAACTTTTTGTAAACATCAGACCCAACCCAGTAGCAGCAAATATTGCGGGTATTAATACACTGTATATTAGTTTTTGATGACTGCTATGTGCTGACTAGGTTATGAAGCTCCAATCTCAGGTAAACGAAGATCATGACGATTATATAGATATACTCAACCTATCTATGGTCAAGAACCGAAGATGAGACGCTGACCAGTATTCAACGGTATGCTTAACTTCTTTGGCCTGAATTCAGCTTATAGTTGATAGCATTTAGCAAATCATGATTGTCTTATTTTGATGGAAAGAGGGAGAAAAATTGTGAAAACATTGGTGCGTTTATTAACAGTATTTAGCTTGGTAGTCGGATCCTGGGGATGGCTGGGAACAACTCAGATAGCTGCGGCTGCTAATATAAACAGTGTGACTTTTAGTCCAGTGGCAGTTTTGGCGGTGACACGGCAGAATAGAGCGGATGCTAAGTTAGGCACAGAATTTGGTCAAAAAGTTGATTTGAATAATACCAACGTGCGAGCTTTTCAACAGTATCCAGGTCTGTACCCCACCCTAGCCAAAAAAATCGTACTCAATGCTCCTTACGATCAGGTGGAGGATGTCTTGAATATTCCGGGATTAAGCGATCGCCAAAAAGAACTTTTACAAGCTAACTTAGATAACTTTACAGTCACCGAATTAGAAACCATCTTCAACGCTGGAGACGATCGCTTTAACAATGGTATCTACAGATAACTGTCTCAACAGTTAAGGTAACTCAATATACGGAATAGCAGCCAACTTCCTAATTTTAGGGAGTGGCCGCTTTTTCTCACAATGGGAGAGACCCATCCCACTACTCCCTAACTAAAAGCCCCTGCTACCCAAATTAGACTTTGCTGCAAATAGATATTCCTAGCCAATTTGATGTTTTAGTAGTCGGTGCTGGTGCTGCCGGACTATATACAGCACTGTGTCTACCAGAGAAATTGCGAGTTGGCTTAATTACCAAAGAAACTGTCTGTTTATCTGCCAGTGATTGGGCCCAAGGAGGTATTGCGGCGGCCATCGCCCCAGAAGATTCGCCTTCATTACACATTGAGGATACATTACACGCAGGTGCAGGCTTGTGCGATCGCACAGCCGTAGAATTCCTAGCCCAAAGAGCAAGTGAGTGTATTCAATCCCTGGTGAACTTGGGAGTAGCCTTTGACCGTAACGGTCAAGCTTTGGCTTTAACTTTAGAAGCCGCCCATTCTCACCCCCGCGTTCTCCATACCGCCGATAGTACAGGTAGGGAAGTCACCACCACCCTGACAGCACAAGTATTGCGTCGCCAAAACATTCAAGTGATCCAGCAAGCTTTGGCTTTGAATTTGTGGATAGAACCCCAAACCGGCAGATGTCAGGGAATCAGCCTATTCTATCAAGGTAAAATCACACCCATCAGAAGCTCTGCCGTGGTTTTGGCAACCGGTGGCGGTGGCCAAGTCTTTGCCCAAACAACTAACCCAGCCGTCAGTACAGGGGATGGGGTAGCTATGGCCTATCGAGCCGGGGCTATTCTGCGAGATTTAGAATTTGTGCAGTTTCACCCCACTTCCCTCACCTTACCGGGTGCCGACCACTTTCTGATTAGTGAAGCTGTACGTGGCGAAGGCGCACACTTGATTGATGACACTGGGCGGCGTTTTGCTTTTGATTATCATCCCGCGGGTGAACTAGCACCCAGAGATGTAGTTAGTAGAGCTATTTTCAGCCATCTTAAACACACCGCCGTTGATCTTGCTACCGCCCACGTGTGGTTAGATATGCGCCCCATATCTCCTGAGAAAATTCGTCATCGCTTTCCTAATATCATTAAAGTTTGTCAATATTGGGGAATTGATGTCTTCCACGAACCCATTCCTGTAGCCCCAGCTGCCCATTATTGGATGGGTGGTATTGTTGCTGACTTAATGAATCGCACCAACATTCCCGGTTTGTACGCAGTGGGAGAAAATGCCAGTACAGGGGTGCATGGTGCCAATCGTTTGGCAAGTAACTCTTTGCTGGAATGTATTGTTTTCGGAGCCCAGATGGCAAATATTGATCTCCAAGATATGACACCATCCTCAGAAGTGCCAATAGTGTCATTAGGAGAATTCAGCCTCGATATCAGTGAATGGCAAAGCCAAAAAACACAGCTAGAAATACTGAGAAAAAATTTACCAACTTTGCTGTGGCAAAGTGCGGGAATTTGTCGGGAGCAGTCAGGTTTAGAATCAGCCATTGCCATTGTAGAATCTTGGCAAAAAGATTTTGCCGCTTTACCTTTGAGTCAATTCTTAGTTTCTTTGAGTCCTAATCAATCGGTGAGTTTCCAGATCACAGATGTGGAACAGCAATTGCGACTTTGGGCAGAAACCCGGAATTTATTAGATATAGCGCATCTGATTCTCAAAAGTGCCGCATTTAGAACTGAAAGCCGGGGTGGTCATTACCGCCTAGACTATCCTCAACCAGACCCTGATTGGCAAGTCCATACTCTAGTACAAAAATCCCAATGCCATAAATCTATGATTTGGAAAGATTAGTCATTTTCCATGGCAAAAAAAAAGTCAACAATAATGTTGACTGTTGATTGTTTATGGGTGTTGATTTGACAGTCAGTACTAACAGCCAACCTTGATCAATCATCGAAAATACTGAAAGTTCTTAGGCCCAGTGTAGCCGGAAATTCTAGCCAGTTCGTCAAGGTTTTGAACCCCGCTATAGACTTCACCATTAATGATCCAACTGGGGAAGCCTTTAATGTTGGCAGCTTGACACACTTCTGGTTGACCTTTAGGGCTGTCAGGAGCACACTCCACCATAGTATTGTTCTGTTCAAGAATCTTGTAAGCTTCTTTACCGAAAAGTTGCTTTTGTTCATGGCAATGAGGACACCAATAGGCAACATATTCCTTAGCATCTATGGTTGTCAGGTGTCTTGCTAGTTCAATTTCTGCCTCACCAGATGTGGTGGTGATTTCCCAACCAAAAGCTGGGTCAGGATTTACTTGGGGTGTAAACCTAATTCTTTGAGGTTCCCCAGAAGTTGTACCTGAAGAATTCACCCCAGCATACACACCCAAAGTACCAATCAGTGTGATCATGGCCACAATAATAGCGGTAAAGAAAATTTGCCCCCCGTCCTCCCAAGGACGACCGATAATGGTCAAAACTAAAAGACTCACAGAGAACACAGCCGAGGCAATACAGTAATAACAAACAGCTTGGATTTGGAATGCCAGTAGGTACATTAAATAGCCACTGAAGACAGACATAGCCACGGATACTACCAACAGTAGCCACCCAGTTGAGTTTTCCAGTTGTTTTACAGTATTTTTATCACTTGGTTTCCAAGCTAAGGGAGCAACAGCCAAAATCACCATACTCACATACGCTAAAAGCCCAAATAATGCTAAGGGCGCCGACAGGTTAAGAATGGTGATGGTTGCCCAAGGACTCGAAAGGACATCATTACAGCCTTTTGCACCAGCTTGGGCTACACAAGCGGCACTGCCTCCTGTTAACTTTTCTATGGTGATGTAACCTGTGGTCAAGGCACCAAATCCAGCGATCGCGGCCATCAATGGACGCGACCATTTATGAATCCAAGGAGTAGAACGGCGGCGAATCATAAACTGCTAATTGGTCATTGGTCATTGGTCATTGGTCATTAGTCATTAGTCATTAGTCATAGTCTGGGAAAATTACTTCCCGACCCTTCCCTTGGAGTCTCCTAAGAATGTATTTTCACAGCCCCAGAAATAGACTGAATCTTGCCGTTGGGATGCCAACGAGTATGGGCAGCTTCCACAAACTGACTGACGCGAATCGGGTCAATTGGTTGCTCGATGCGACCGTGGCGCTTCAGGGAACTGGAAACAATCACGCCATTTGCTGCCTGCATCAGTGTAGCAATATTTTGCCAGTTCGCTCCACTACCTATAAACACTGGAGTGCCATTTGCCTCTCCAATAGCTAGTTCCAGGTCTTCTTGGTTAGGAGGACTACCAGTAGCCCAGCCAGACAAAATTATGGCATCTGCTAAACCTCTTTCAATGGTGTCTTTCACGGCAACTGTGAGATTAGGGGAACCCAAGGGGCGGGCATGCTTCACCAACACATCAGCTAGAATTTTGACATCACAGCCTAATTCTCGGCGATAACGGAGTAATTGATGAGCTTCACCTTCAATTAATCCTTGGTCTGTTGCCATCACCCCTGTCAATACATTGACGCGAATGAATTGTGCTTGGGTGGCGTAGGCGATCGCCATTGCACTTTTGCCATCATTCCGCAAAACATTTAAACCAATGGGCAATGTCACTAAATTTTTGATTCGTTGTACCACCACAGTCATGGCACTTACAACAGCTGGATCAACTTGGTTTTTGGTAAAAGGCGCGTCAAAAAAGTTTTCCACAATAATGCCGTCCACCCCTCCACTGGCAAGGGCTGCTGCTTCTTGTTCGGCACGCTGAATTACCGCTTTGAGATTACCTCCCCAACGGGGCGAGGTGGGCAGTGGAAGTAGATGAACCACACCAATAATTGGTGTTCGAGTTTTAAATAACTGATATAAGTCCACGTCTTAGTTTTATACCTAATATTTGGGGTGCTTTGCGGGGTCTAGTGTCCACCAGTCTAGAGTCTATAATTTATTTGACTGTGCCAATTTTAGATTTTGGATTCCTCAATTTTGGATTTGTCTATTTCAGTTTTTTGAGATTTTCAATCTAAAAACTCAAAGAAAATTCTTTGATTCCCTCTGTCCAGCTCTACTACCCTCTACCTTGACCAGAGTCAACCTCATAGGGTGGTAGTGTGGGGTGGCATAGGAGAAGGGAAATCTCATATCCTTAACCTGTATCCCCTTCTAGGTGCAGTCAATCTAAAATCGCAAACCTCAAATCCAAAATTGTTTGACTGTTGACTATTGAACGCCAGTCACCTGAAGTCCGGGAACCCGCTCATGGGGCTGGCTCCTCTTGACTTTTAACTAACTAGTCAAGTGTGTTTTGAGTTAGTTGTCTTACTACCTCTTCCCTAGGTTGGAAATTATCGTAAAACCTCCTCTAAGATATGTTAAGATAAAAATAGGCTAGAAGAGGAGTTTGCCACTCACAAGACGCAAGGCAACTTCCCGTGGTTTATGCGCCCTGCCCACGCACCGTCGTCGGCAAAGCCTAACCGTCAGGGTAAGTTTACTGCTTTATTAGGCGTTGTCTCGTACTCCTGGGTCCTAATCACCTACCCAGAGAGCGCGGTTTCCCTGAGGGTAGCGACTTTTCAAAACCAGCCCTTTGGGCGGCTTCCCGACGGGTAAATTAACACACGCGCTGCGGTAATTAAAAATACCAACAGACAAGTTAAAAAATCTAAGTGTTAAACATACTCAAAAACACTTAACCTACCCTGGGAAATAGACTAAGTAGTACATAATATATAATAACATGGCCGGAAAATTTCCTATGGCACTGCACCCGCGGGCAGTAGCTGGCAGTGAAAAACTATTGTTCTAGCCCCTGACTGTGTAAAGGTGTATATCACAAGAAGCGAAACCATCGCCGCTTGTTTATCCGACTAGAAAAAACGGAAAATGTTTTCAAAATATGGGTGAAAAGCCAACCATTGCCATTTCGCACCTGGGTTGCGAGAAAAATCGAATTGATACAGAACATATGCTAGGACTGCTTGTAGAAGCAGGCTATGGTGTAGATACAAATGAAGAGTTAGCAGACTATGTTATAGTTAATACTTGTAGTTTTATAGAAACAGCAAGACAAGAATCTGTCAGAACTTTAGTAGAACTGGCAGAAGCCAACAAGAAAGTTGTGATTACTGGCTGTATGGCGCAACACTTCCAGGAACAATTATTGACAGAGTTGCCGGAAGCAGTGGCACTAGTAGGCACAGGTGATTATCACAAGATTGTGAGTGTAATTGAGCGTGTAGAAAAAGGAGAGCAGGTCAAAGAGATTAGTCCAGAACCAACCTACATTGCAGACGAGACCACACCGCGTTATCGCACTACAACTGAAGGCGTTGCCTACCTGCGAGTAGCCGAAGGATGTGATTATCGTTGTGCATTTTGTATTATTCCCCATCTACGAGGGAAGCAGCGATCGCGTACTATTGAATCTATAGTTACTGAAGCGGAGCAGTTAGCCAGTCAAGGAGTGCAGGAAATTATTTTAATTTCCCAAATCACCACCAATTACGGCTTAGATATCTATGGAGAACCAAAGTTAGCCGAATTGCTTCATGCTCTAGGTCGAGTAGATGTACCGTGGATCAGAATGCACTATGCATATCCCACCGGGCTGACCCCAGATGTCATAGAGGCAATCCAAGAAACCAAGAATGTATTACCATATTTAGACTTGCCCCTACAACATTCTCATCCAGATATTCTCCGCTCAATGAATCGTCCCTGGCAAGGACGGGTAAATGATGGGATTATTGAACGCATCAAAGCAGCCCTACCAAACGCCGTACTCAGGACAACATTTATAGTTGGTTTTCCCGCAGAGACAGAGGAACATTTTGAGCATCTACTAGAATTCATCAAGCGCCACGAATTTGATCATGTGGGTGCATTCACCTTTTCGCCGGAGGAAGGAACACCCGCCTACAAGCTAGCTAATCAGTTACCCCAAGAGGTGATGGATGAGCGCTGGCACAGATTAATGGCGCTTCAAGAGCCAATTGCGGCCAAAAAAAATCAACAGGAAATCGGCAAAATCGTTGATGTCCTGATTGAACAAGAACACCCTGAAAGTGGAAAGCTCATAGGTCGCTCTGGCAGATTTTCCCCAGAAGTCGATGGTCAGATATATGTCGATGGGGCGGCAAAATTGGGAACCATCGTGCCAGTAGCGATTCACGGTGCTGATACATATGACCTCTACGGTGAAGTTGTCAATAGTTAGCACAAGTAGAAGTAGCTTTCACTGAGTGCAGTACTGCGATCTCGCAGGGTATCGACTAGAAGAGAAGTCATGTCAGAGGGGCAAAGGGTATCGCTGAGGCTATTTCCCAGAGTATCGCTCGGCGTTAGTTGACTGCGTAGCATCCTCACCTAAAAGAGGGTTGCAGACACTTTTTTTAAATCTGGCAAACCTATACAACTGCCGTCAGATTTACCACACCAAAACCAAAAAACAAAATCTAGGAGAATTAATGACTCTTTCGTTCCAAGAATTAGGTATTTCACAAAAACGTGTTGAGCAATTAGAAAACATTGGCTTTACCACACCTACTAATATTCAAGCCCAAGCCATACCCCAACTGCTAGCAGGTCGAGATGTAGTCGGTCAATCCCAAACTGGAACAGGCAAAACAGCAGCATTTTCCCTGCCAATTTTAGAGCAGCTAGATGTGAATCACAAAGCCGTACAAGCGATGGTATTGGCGCCAACCCGTGAGTTAGCAATTCAAGTTCACGATGCCATCAACCAATTCGCAGGAAACGAAGGATTGCGGATTCTGGCAATTTATGGAGGTCAATCTATTGAACGCCAAATGATGCAACTAAAACGTGGTGTTCACATGGTTGTAGGTACACCAGGGCGGATGATTGACTTACTAGATAGGGGCTGTCTAAAACTCGATCAAGTCAAGTGGTTTGTCTTGGATGAAGCCGATGAAATGTTGAGCATGGGCTTTATTGATGATGTGATCAAAATCCTATCTCAAGCCCCTAAAGAGCGGCAAACAGCTTTATTTTCAGCAACCATGCCACCGTCAATTCGCATGATTGTCAACAAATTCCTGCGAAACCCAGCCACAGTGACCGTTGAGCAGCCAAAAGCCACACCGAACAAAATCAATCAAGTAGCTTATCTTATCCCCCGCCACTGGACAAAAGCTAAAGCATTACAGCCAATTCTAGAAATGGAAGATCCAGAAACAGCTTTAATTTTTGTGCGTACCAGAAGGACAGCGGCTGAACTCACCAATTTACTACAAGCTGCCGGTCATAGTGTGGACGAATACCACGGCGACTTGTCTCAACAAGCACGGGAGCGATTATTGACCCGATTCCGTAATCGTCAAGTGCGATGGGTAGTAGCTACTGATATTGCAGCACGGGGTTTAGATGTCGATCTGCTCTCCCATGTAATTAACTACGACTTACCAGATAGCGCCGAAACCTATGTTCACCGCATTGGTCGTACTGGTCGCGCTGGTAAAGAAGGTACGGCAATTTCATTAGTACAGCCCTTTGAGCGGCGTAAACAACAGGTATTTGAGCGCCATAACCGCCAAAATTGGCAATTGTTGTCCATTCCTACACGGGCGCAGATTGAAGCACGACATATCCAGAAATTACAAGAACAAGTTAAAGAAGCCTTAACTGGCGAACGCCTAGCTTCATTCTTGCCCATAGTCAGCGAACTACTTGAAGAATATGATGCTCATGCGATCGCCGCAGCCGCATTACAAATTGCTTATGACCAAACTCGTCCGGCTTGGTTGCAATCAGGGGTAGACCCTCAAGATGATGAACCCTCCTCCAAACCGAAGTTAACCAAGCGTCGTGGTGGGGAATATTCCGGTGACAGAAACCGCTCCTCCTGGAACAAATCGGACAGCAATGGTGGAGACGAAGGTAGACGAGGCACTCCCAAGCCCAAGCTGCGGACCGGCCGTGACGCTTCCGTGTCATCCTCAAATGCACTTAGAGAGTAAGGTTGCTTAACTCAACCAAGGACGACTGACTTGTTCTAGTTGTCCAATTTCATCGGTGTTTAATCTCCAGCCCAAAGCGCCTGCATTTTGTTTGACATGTTGGGGAGTCTTTACCCCAGCAATGGGAATTACATTTCCTTGAGAAATTAACCAATTGAGGGCTACTTGGGCAGGAGTGCGACCATACTTTTCTCCCAGACTGTTGAGTAAAGAAATTACCGGGGCAATTTTCTGTAAACCTTCTTTATTAAACCGCGGATCCATCTTCCTCGCACCGCTGGGAGTTTCGGCGCACTCAGGTGTGTATTTACCTGTCAGCAATCCCTGAGCCAGGGGACTATACGCCAAAATAGTCACGCCCAATTCTTGGGCTGTGGCTGAAATTCCATTACTTTCAATTTGGCGGCTTAATAAAGAGTAGCGGACTTGGTTCACAACTAAAGGTATTCCCCGGGACGCTAATATTTGATGGGCTTCTCGCATTTGAGTAGCTGAATAATTACTTACCCCCACCGCTGCAATTCTACCCCGCTTCACTTCATCCGCTAGGGTACTCATCAAAGTTTCTTGACTTAAAAAGAAAGCAAAGGGCCAATGGACTTGATACAGTTCAATGCGCTCTAGTTGTAACCGTTTGAGACTCTCCGTTAAAGCATCTGAAACAGACTGACTTGTAAACCGCCAAGGTAAAGGGCCGAATTTCGTAGCTATTTGCACAGGTTTTGATGCTGTTTGCATAAATTGCCCTAATAATTTTTCTGACAGTCCCATTCCATAAACTTCAGCAGTGTCAAAGAAAGTCACACCAGCCTCCAATGCTGCTGTAAACGCCGCCTCCAACTCTTGGGTACCGTAGCCATCGCCATAATTCCAGAAAAGTTTATCACCCCAAGCCCAAGTGCCAATACACAGGGGTGTAACACTCGGTCCATTTGGTCCTAATGTGATGTTTTCCATTTGAGAATATTATTTGATTTACATTTCTTTACTTCTTTAGTTTACCGTCACAATATTTTTTCAACAGACTATTGGCGGTTTTGAAATGAAAATCCTTGCGTTGATCAGCAACTTTTTTATGTTGCCTACTCAAACCAATGTTTAGCTGTGAGATCATGTGAATGCAATGGCAGTATTATGAAATCGTTTATGAGATTCTAAATTGTGTAACCCATCTTGAAAAATAGCTATGGCAAGCGGCGAAGTATTTGATTCTCAAACCAACTCCCAGATTGTACCTAAAGTTAATGTACTGACCATGTTTCGGTTAGGCTTATTTCAAATGGGATTGGGCATCATGTCACTTCTAACTCTGGGGGTGCTGAATCGAATTATGATTAAGGAATTAGCACTTCCAGCCACTTTGGTAGCTGTAACTATAGCCATGCACCAACTGGTTGCACCCGCCAGACTCTGGTTTGGTCAAATGTCTGATGCAAAACCTTTATTAGGATATCATCGCACCGGTTACATTTGCTTGGGCGCGGCTGTATTTGTCACTACATCTTTTTTAGCAGTACAAGTAACTTGGCAATTAGGAGCCAGTTTTTATGCTCAGGGTTGGACATTACCAACCTATGGTTGGGTGGCTTTGCTGGGGGGGATTTTTGCTTTCTATGGATTGGCTTTGAGTTCTAGTTCTACTCCTTTTGCGGCTTTGTTAGTAGATGTTTCCGACGAGGACAATCGCTCTCAATTAGTGGGTGTTGTCTGGTCAATGTTAATGGTGGGTATTGTCATTGGTGCAATTATCAGTTCTGTGTTATTACCAGCACCTGGCAAGGAGGCACAAGTCTTAGACACAACTTTAACATCTCTGTACAGTCAACCTGAACAGTTAGCAGCATTACAAAACTCAATTAACCGCCTATTTTTCATCCTCCCATCTGTGGTTTTTGGTTTAGCTGTATTATCCACATACAATGTGGAAAAAAAATATTCTCGTTATGGCTTGCGTTCAACTGCGATCGCACGAGAAGACAAAATTACGCTGCAAACAGCATTTAAGGTACTGACTGCTAGTCGCCAAACAGGCTTATTTTTTAGCTTTTTGTTGGTTCTCACCATCAGTTTATTCATGCAAGAGCCTGTGCTTGAACCTTATGGTGGTGAAGTTTTTGGTATGTCTGTGGGGGAAACTACTAGACTTAATGCTTATTCGGGAGTAGGGACGCTGATCGGTCTGGGTTCTACAGGATTCCTAGTTGTACCACGCTTAGGTAAACAAAAAACTGCTAAGTTGGGGTGTTTTTTGGTGGCATTTTCCTTTGTATTGATAATTTTAGCGGGATTTACTGCCAATCAAAAACTACTTCAAGGCGCGTTATTTTGTTATGGTCTCACCTCTGGTATGACGACAACCGGGGCGATTAGTTTAATGTTAGATTTAACCGCAGCCGAAACAGCTGGGACATTTATCGGCGCTTGGGGTTTAGCACAAGCAATTTCCCGCGGTGTGGCTACTGTGAGTGGCGGTGCTGTGTTGGATTTGGGAAAAGGAATTTTCTCACAAACATTAATGGCTTATAGTTTAGTTTTTGGAATCCAAGCACTGGGAATGCTGCTGGCTGTGTGGTTTCTCAACCGCGTTAATGTTAGGGAATTTCAAACCAATGCCAAACAGGCGATCGCTTCTGTGTTGGAAGCTGATTTAGACTGAATATGGGTAAGAATTAATTCATGAATGATTTTTGGACAGCAATTCTCGACTTTGCCGAAACCACCACTACCAGAGTGGGAAAGCAACTTATGCAAGATTTTGGGAAAGTGCAGGCTTCCCAAAAAGCTGACGGTAGTTTAGTTACCCAAGCCGATAAATGGGCTGATCAGGAAATTTGTGATGCGATCGCTTCTCATTTTTCTGGTTATGGTATTTTAAGCGAAGAGAGTGACAAAGTTTTTCCCGATACAGAATGGTGTTGGGTCATAGACCCTTTGGATGGCACTACTAACTTTACTAGGGGTCTTCCCATCTGGTCAATTTCTATGGGTCTCCTGTATCGAGGTACACCCATATTTGGGTATGTTTACGTCCCCCCACTAGGTCAAGCTTTTCATGGTTTCTGGGCTGGTTCCTCTGGATTAGCAACACCTTCCGGGGCTTTCCTCAACCATCACCCTATCCATAGCAGTAGTGATGATGCTACTAAAAATCACTTTTTTAACCTCTGTTCCCGTAGCACTTCCGTGATTCAAAGGGATTTTCCCTGTAAAATTCGGATGCTGGGTGTAGCTAGTTACAATTTCCTCACAGTCGCTACAGGGGCTGCATTAGGTGGTATTGAGGCTACACCCAAGGTTTGGGACATCGCCGGGGCTTGGGTGATTGTACAGGCTGCGGGTGCTAGCTGGATACCGCTCCAGGATGAGCCTTTTCCTTTGTCATCAGGGGAAGATTATAGCGATCGCTCCTTTCCTACCCTGGTTGTCAGTCGCAGGGAATTAGTACCGGTATTTACCCCATTTCTGGAAAAGTTAAAACTTTAAGTAACTGATGTCTTAGGTATTATGATACACTGTCTCGTCTTGTTTACGCCATGCTGGATCAACAATACAAATAAATACCAACGGTTCAACACCACAGTTGCGGATAAATTGCCTGGTATTGGGAGGGATATACACCGCATCCCCTGAACTGACTATTTGAGTTTCATCATCAATGTGCATTTCTCCCTGTCCACTGAGAATATAATACACTTCTGAAGTTGTCAGGGAGTGGGGTTGAGAAGTTTTCCCCACTGGTAAGGTTGCATGAGCTAAACTATACCTTAATGCCACGGGTTGTTTATCAGGGTGTAGCAGTTCCCGCAGAATCGTATTATCTCCGGCAATGAATTCTTGACAGTCTTTGAGGTTTTGAACTAGCATAAATTAGCTTTTTCTCATGGGCAGTTTTCCCTTGCCTGTTTTAGTAAAGCATGGGATTGGTCTTTGGTTGATAGTCAGAACAATCAATAGCCTCTTCTGTACTGGCAGTAGAAGGGTGTACAGTACATTTTAGGCGGTAATTATTGGTAAAAAATTGGCAGTTAGGGCAGGGTATTTGATGCATTTGTCTGGCTGTGGTGACACTATCTCGAGCTGCAGACCAAAGACTCCAAGCAAACAGAATAATTACAGTCCAAGCGGTAACAAAGCAAATAGGGATTAATAATGGTTGAATCCCCCGAATGCAAAGATTTATTAACTCTAACACGGTAACTCCTGAGCAAAATTAAGAGTTAGAAGTATATTAACTCCTAACCCATCATTTTTTCCCCTGGCTAGAGAAACTAAATGCCAGCATGGCCCAGAGCTATACCAGCCACCAGCATTCCCAAGACTAGGAAGGGTTGGGCGCTGGCTTGGTATTTAACGTCATTTTTCAGAGGGTCACGCAGGAAATACATATCTTGGAAGGTGATTTGGGGGATGATTAACAACAGTAAAATTGCGGCATACAAGTTTTCATGAATAGTAATCAGGTAAACTGCAATCACCGCTTGAAAAACATCAATCATCGCTGCACAGACCCAAGCGGCTCTGCTGACACCAAACATCACAGGTAATGATTTTAATCCGAACTGGCGATCGCCTTCCACACTCTTAAAATCATTAACAATAGCAATACCCAAACCAGCCAAGCTGTAAACCACAGTGATCACGACAATTTTCCAATTCAGTTCACCAAACAACGCATGACCCGTACACCAAGGAAAAGCCATATAGCTAGCACCAAGAGCATAACCGCCTAACCAACCGTTTTGTTTGAGCTTTAATGGTGGTGCTGAATAAATATAAGCAATAAAAGAACCCAGAATAGCTATAGTTGTGATTGTGGGAAATTCATTACCAGCCCACACATCTAATACAAAAGCCAGAGCATTACCTGAGATTAACAACACCCAAATTTGGGTAATGACTTGGGGTAAGGGAATTGCACCAGAGGGAATGGGGCGGTAGGGTTCATTTACCGCGTCAATTTCCCGATCATAGTATTCATTGAGAGTTTGGGTATAACCGGCGAGTAAGGGACCCGAAAGCAACATACAAGCGGCGGACTTCAAGACATTTTCCCAAGTCCAGGTGTAATTACCCGCAGAAGCCGCACCACAGACCACCCCCCAAATCAGGGGAATCCAGGTGATGGGTTTCATCAGTTGTAAGCGGATTTTCCAGATGGACTTTTCCCCCGGTGCTGCGCCTTTCATCCCCAGTAATTGGCGAGTTTTGGCGCTGCGGTCAGCAACTGCTGTCATTTCCTGGTTGGGTTTAACTGAATCTATAGCCTCTGCTGGCTGGGAATTAGGTTTAATAGGGGTTGGTTCTGACATCAGACTTACTTATGAATGGGAATAGGGACTAGGGAATGGGGAATAGATGGTTTTGATTACCCAATTCCCAGTACCCAGGACTTAAAAAGAAATTATCAAATAATTATTCTGAAATTTGGCTCCCGTTACCTGTCTACCAGTTAGGGACGGGGGTAGGAAGAGATTACGCCGTTGGTCTCCTGCTTCCACTGTAACTTCTGGTCCATATTGGGTAAGTTTGACTTGCTTTTTGTCAAATCCTGGCAAGAATAGGCGGACTTGACGGTTATGGGTGTCGATTTCCATGGGTTTGGGAGCCTGTAATGCTTGTTCTACAAAGTTGGGTAGAGCATCTATTAAAGGTTGCCATTCCCCTGTGGGAGAATCGGGAACAACGCTCACCGTCAGAGGTCTAAATTCTTCCGAGAGGTTGACTTGATCTGTGGGTGACACCACCATCACACCACCCACGGTTAAACCGATTTGTTGAGCGCTACCCCACAAATAACGAGCAGTTGCTACTTGTAGGGGGTCTGGTGTAGTCACTAAGAAGGCCGCCACGCGATGAGGATCTGCAAGAGCTGCTTTTCCCTTGTCTAAGAAATTATTCACCTGGTTGGTGGGTAGAGCAAAGTTATCTGCTGTCCAGTTGACATTAAAAAAGCTGCTAATTAGCGGCTGAATTAAGGGCGATTCCGCAATCGTTTTCCCTAAATCGGAGTTCACAAATAATTGCTGAAATCGCCGCACATACCAACTCAGAGATTCTGGCATCCCCAACATTCGCAAGGTAAAGGAATCACCGGTGCCATCATAGATAATCGCGTCATATTTGCCACTGGCATCATATTCGCGGATCGCATTCAAGGCTAGGGCGCTGTCCATCCCTGGTAATACTACCAGTTCTTGACCATAAACATCTTTGAAGATGGGTGTGCGGAGGTATTGCGCCTCCAGTTTTTTCACTTCTTCCCAGCTGCGTTCTAGCAATACAGAGGATTTCAATTGCACCACCTGTAAATTGGGGGCAATTTCCTGGGGGTCAGGGGTTAGGGGTTGCTCCAGTAAGATGGGTAAAACTGGTTCTGTTAACCCTGCTAGAAGTACCCGCTTACCTTGGTTTGCCAATAACTTGGCGGTGGCGATCGCAATCTTAGTCCGTTCCGTACCACCTTTGCCCAAAAATGTCAATATCAGGGACATTAGTTGATTCTCTTTTTCCCAGCAATCTGTTCTACTCCAACTTAGCACTAGGCAAATACTCTTAGCTTCTGCTTTGAGTTCTATCTATTACACTGGTTTGACTTCATCTTCAAAAAACCAAGTAGATGAATTGTCGTCAAACAGTACCACTACACCAATTCCACAGCCATCAGCGACTTTGTAGCCTTGAATAATGCCGATTTGTCCGAGTTTTTTGGCAATACTAGCAGACACGCGATCGCGCAAACGAAAAACTTTTACCTTTTGTCCAATTTCCATACTTAGTCACAATGCAATAAACCAAGTCTCAGTTTACCTGAATCAGTCACCCTGCGGTAATAGATTTGGGGTATGAGGAAAAAGAGTAGTAGCCTAGTTGACAATTAAATAGACAAACCTATACACTTATCTACAAACCTATAAGTGTATTTATGTTTAAACCTCATGAGTTTGCAAAGAAAATTGGGGTGTCAGTCAAGACATTACAACGATGGGATTCAG
>NZ_JAQMTM010000091.1:0-40355 GCF_028331085.1 Anabaena sp. CS-542/02 | reverse complement strand
GGTTCCCCATGTTGTCGCCAAAAGTCTAAGAATAAGTCTAATAATTTTTCTGGGATTAATTCACCACTAGGACTCAACCATTCAGGTTCAATCACCCCTAAGGACATAATGGGGGTATATGCTAAAACTTTAGGTAAAACTTCTCTATAAATCGGGTTGGCAATTTCTAAACCTCTGATGGGATGATAGCGACACAATCCTAAATCTAGGAGAAAACGAATATCATCATTAGGCACATCTGGTAATTCTTCCCCAGCTAACATGGGTTGAATAATTGCTTTTACCCTATCTTCCCGCAATCGCTCTGCTAAACTATCTAAATGGGTGTCTTGCCTTTGAATTAGTATATCTTTAGCTTGATTGATTAAATCTACCGTGATAGGAGTATTCACATCTTCTGCTAAATACTCTGTAACTTCTTTAGCTAAAGCGTTGACTAACCAAGGTTGACCCTGGGTTAAATCATAGGCGTGGTTAATGGCTTCGGGGGTAAAGATTTGTCCTGTGGCTGCGGTATGTTGTTCATACAGACTTTTTACCTCTTTTAAGGTGAAATTACTTAAAGTCAGAGAGCGCACCTTGATGTTAAAAGGGCTAGAGGTATTTAACCTATCACTACCACCGGAAGCTACCTTATAATCCCGGACATCCCGCATCCCAATTAACGCTACACATTGGGGGAAACCTTGGGGGCGATTGGGATAACCGGAGCGTAATTGGCGCAGTACAGAGATGAGAGTTTCATCACTTAAAGCATCAATTTCATCTAAAAATACTACCAGGGGGAGGGGAGAACTAGTAGCCCACATACTGAGAACAGTTTGTAAATCTAACTGGGTGATTCCCGTTTCTTCCTTAATCTGATTGATATGTGGTAAGGGTAACTTCAAAAACCGGATTTGATTCTGCCAGTGATTTAAAATACTATTTTGCGCCGCCAGGGGATCATGGGGGAATACTGCACCCACTTCTAAGGACAGTAACACGGCTGTGTACTTACCACTGGCTGTTAATTCCTGTGCCAAGGTCAGCATGGCAGTGGTTTTACCGGTTTGTCTGGGTGCATGGATAACAAAGTAATTTTGTTGCTCAATCAGGCGTTTTAACTCTGGTAACCGCTGACTGGTGGGTAAGGTATAGTGGATATTTGGCTTACAAGGGCCTGCGGTGTTAAACCATTTAGTCATAATAGTTTAGGTTGACGGTTGACGGTTGACTGTTGACTGTTGACTGGGATAGATGACCAGGTTATCCGCGAATGACTGTGATATTTCTCCCTTGGGGACTTAGGGTGATTTCGGTGGTGGTGCGATCGCATCCCCTCAAGATAATCAAATACATGATCTTCGATTCACACAGATCCCCGACTTCTGGACTTATATGAGATTATGCCAATTATCTAAGAAGTCGGGGATCTTACCCACCCAGGTGTTATCCCATCCCCTCAACCTGAAGCTGACCAAAAGCTTAGAGAATTTTCCTCCCGGTGAGAATCTCCCTGACTTCTAACATAGCCGAATAAGTCGGGAGAATATGCAGGGTTTCATTTTCTGGAGTGTGTTGTAACGCAGTGGCGATCGCCTGCGCCAAATCTTCCTCTACAATCAAATTTAAGTTACTCTGGTTTAACTCCTGACTGTAGCGCAGACGTAAGGCCATGTCATAGACGCGATCGCCACTGACTACTAAAGTCCCCCCCCTTTCCACTAGTTTTTCTGTATCTACGTCCCAAATCCAAGATACATCAGTACCATCAGGGGTGCGATCGTTT
Source organism: Anabaena sp. CS-542/02 (assembly GCF_028331085.1). Taxonomy (NCBI): domain Bacteria; kingdom Bacillati; phylum Cyanobacteriota; class Cyanophyceae; order Nostocales; family Nostocaceae; genus Anabaena; species Anabaena sp. CS-542/02. Next base: position 38,584 of record NZ_JAQMTM010000091.1, on the reverse strand, counting down.
AACACTAATAAGGTGGTGCTGTCTTGGCTTTGGGTAACAACTCGAATTGTCTCATTAGTCCCCACCGGGTTTTTAGATAACAAAATCCGCACCCGTTTATTATTAAATACCAAATCTTCCGCCCGACCAAAAGCAGCTTGAAAATTATTAATAGTCTCTTGAATTATCCCTTGATCAACCCCCAACTCTCGCGCCGCCGTCACAGCCGCCAAGGTATTATACTTATTATATAAACCTACTAAAATCTGTGACCATTCACTGCTTTCTAGACTAGGTTGACTTTTACTAAAACCACATTGGGGACAAGTAAAATCTCCCAAGTGAGACAAATACACACCTTGATAATCTAGAGAGTGTCCACAACTCGGACAATAAATAGAATCCACAGCGTGGGGAATAGCTTCTAAATACTGTTCAGGTTCATTCATCCCAAAAAATAACACCTTTTGGGGTAGTTGCTGCCCCAGATAAGATAAAGTTGGGTCATCAGCATTGGGGATTACCACCGTTTCCAGAGGGAGGGTAGAAATTACCTTTGTCCAGCGCTTACTAATAGTGTCTACTTCCCCATACCTATCTAGTTGGTCACGGAATAGGTTTAAACACAGAATGATTCTGGGTTGGAGGGGCTGTAAAACCTTGGGTACAATATTCTCATCTACTTCTAGAATCCCATAGTCAACATTTAGCCTTCCCAGAAAGTCAGCATTTTCCATCAACGCCGTCATCAAGCCATTTTCCAAGTTTGCGCCTGTGGAATTATGGGCAATGCGGTAACCTTGGCGTCTTAAAATACCACATAACAGCAGAGCCGTGGTAGTTTTGCCATTAGTACCAGCAATGACAATTATACCATTTTTAACTTGCTGACTCAACAACCGCAACAACCGCGGTTCAATCCGACGCGCAATAGACCCTGGTAATACACTAGCAGCACCCAGACCCAGCGATCGCACTATCAAAGTTACACCTTTAGCCACCGATACCGCCAAACCTAGTCGCAGTCTATCTATGAGTTTAATTTTATTTCCCACATCCGTAACCTAACTCTGGCTGTTATTTTAGAAAATAGTGCGTAAATGTAATTATATATCCAGTTCAGTTGGACTAATTCCGCACAAACCGACGAGAATTAATTGTAAGGTGCTCTGGGATGAAAAGCATAAAGCTTGTTTTTTTACTGAAAAAATGCCTCTTCTTGCTTGCTTGTGTATTGATGATCAATATACAACCTGCCTTGGCTGGTATTAATGATGATGTTTATGATGGTAACATTTTCGTGGTTTATGCTGGTAACGGTTCACTGGTTCCCCCCAGACAAAGTTTAGCCAAATCTTTAGAAGAACATAAACCGGTATTTTTAGCCTTTTACATCGATGACAGCAGAGATTGTAAAGAATATGCCATCTCCATATCCACAGTCCAGGAATTCTACGGACGAGCAGCGGAAATTATCCCCATAGATGTAGATACTATCCCTGTAAAATCTAGCTATGAACCCACAGAACCAGGATACTACTATTCTGGCGCGGTTCCCCAGGTCGTAGTTTTCAACCAATCAGGTGAAGTGCTGTTAAATAAAACCGGTCAAGTCCCTTACGCAGAAATCGACGATAAATTTAGAGAAGTGTTCAATTTATTACCACGTTCTGAATCTTTACCATTGCAGCGACGTTCATTCAACGAGTTTAGTAGTGAATTAGCCGAATAACTTTTAGGGTAGGCCAAGGTCTACCCGCGCTTTTAAGCGATAATAAAGCCTTTTTCAGGATCATGAAGTCCACACCAATTCCCTATTCCCTATTCCGGTGTTCCGGTGTTCCGGTGTTCCCTCAAACTAAAAAAGTTTGTAACTCACGAGCATGGAAAAGACTATATTAGAATCAACCAACATCAACACTATTGTTTCTTAAGAACAGAAACACCAACCTGAAACATCTACCATCTTCACAAGTTAGGAGTGTGTTTTGATGTCAAAGGTTTATACTACCGAAGAGCTAATCAAAATCTTGGCAAATGAACGCCAAGCTTGTCTCACAGGGAAACGCCTTAAATTAGAGGTGACAGTTTCTGGTAATCCTGTCATTGACCAGTTTATCAGAACTGATGGGCTGCAAAAATTCACCGCCTATCAAGATTTTCAAGCCGCCATTCACGCATATCAACGAGAAAATCAGGTATCTGGTATTGTTTGGCAAAAAATCACAGTCAAAGGTAAAAGTTTACATTATCCAGAAGTTGACCCAGAATTAATTTCCCTGAGCAGCGACTTAGAAATTATTAAAGCAGGGAAAAATTCCATATTAGAATTTTGGCATGAAGTCACTGTAGGGATGGATTTATACTTGAGTTTTAACAACAATAAACAACACCAAAAAATCTACCAGTATGATGTCAAGAGAATTGCTCAAACCACAGAATGGGCAAGTTTATGGAAGTGGGAAAATTCTAACTTTCTGGAAATGATTTTGCAACTAGGATGGGGTAACCCAGAAGCAGCGCGCTACAAACGAGGTAGACCCCAATCCGGTAGTGAACAAATTCACGCTGTAAACCCCGGCAATCATCCCATTGGTTAGGCTTGCAAATCTACCATCAATGTGATATAATCGGAAAAGTTAAGGGTGACTAGCTCAACGGCAGAGCATCGGACTCTTAATCCGCTGGTTCTGAGTTCGAATCTCAGGTCACCCATTCTGAAAGAACTTTCATCAGATATTCTGTCAAGGTAAAAGCATCTACACCCATTTCCGTGCGCTCTTGGGCGGCTAAAATCCCCGCTTGAGCGTGCCACCAAGCCCCAGTAGCCACAATATCCTCGACAGCAATTTCTCTAGTTCCAGCTTGTGCCCACAGTCCCCCTATCAACCCCGTCAAGACATCCCCACTACCACCCCGGGCTAAAGCTGGGGTACTTTCAGGATTAATCCAAATTCCACCCTGGGGGTTGGATATGGCAGTTCTCGCCCCTTTTAATAAGACTATAGCCCCAGTTTGGGCTGCTGCTGCTTGCACTGCTTTAACTCTATCTCCCTTGGGGTCGGGAAGAAGGGGGAATAAACGCCGAAATTCCCCGGTGTGGGGTGTAAGAACCGTCGCCCCTTGACGTTTTTGTAATGTGGGGATGGTTCCCATCTGTGCTAAAATATTTAAAGCATCCGCATCTAAAACTAAAGGGCGATCGCTAGCAATCACCTCCTGGACAATGGGAGTAGCATCTAATGTTAAACCAGGACCACAGGCGATCGCACTAAAGGAACTAAAATCAGTTTTTTCTGGTAATTGCAGATAGTCTATAGCTCCGGTTTGTGTCTCTGGACAGCCAATAATTAAAGCCTCCGGTAAATGGGACACCAACAGCGGCTTTAAAGACTCCGGTACAGCCACTGAAAGCATACCCACACCACTAGCACGCCCACCCAAAGCCGTTAAAATTGCTCCCCCTGCATAGCGACGGGAACCACAAATCAGCAGTAAATGACCAGCTTGATACTTGTGGGTAACTGGTGGACGGGGTAAGGGTAAAGTTGACAAAGCCTGAGTTGGGGTAATGCGTTTAAGGGGTGCATTCCCTAAAACAGCTTGCACATCTACCCCAGGGATATGAAAATCAATTAACTCCGCCTTGCCAATATATTCTAAAGCTTGGTCTTGGAAAAAAGCCAACTTCCACAAACCCAGACAAAACGTCTGAGTCGCCCGAATAGCAGTGCCTAAAACCTCACCCGTATCAGTATGTATACCCGAAGGAATATCAATACTCAAAATCGGCTGCTCCCATTCATTAAAGCGATTAATCGCCCAGGCCAGGGAATCAGTAATTGGTTTTTCTAAGCCAAAGCCAAACAACCCATCAATCAAAAAATCACAACGTGGTAATTCCTCAATTTCTTGATAACAGGGGATACCTAGACTCTGAGCATATTGTAAATGTTGACCAGTCAACTCCTTGAACCGAGAAAAAGGCGAATATATCCACACATCATACCCGCGCCAGTGTAACTCCCGCGCCACAACCAAAGCATCACCACCATTATGACCCGGACCGACTAACACCCCCACACGGGAACCCGCCACTTTCTGCACCCGCGCAGCAATTAACCCCCCTACCTTTTCCATTAAAGCCGCTACCGGCATACCAGCTGCAAATATCCGCCCTTCAATTTCCCGCATTTCCCTAGCAGTGACGACAACCTGTGCAAGTTCTTGTCTATCTTCCATGGCTTTGAAATCCTCAGTGGTGAGTACAGCTTTTTATATTCTTTGTCTGGTAACGGTTTCAAGATATGTGCTACAATGATATAATTGCCAAATTCATGTCTGCCAAATCACCCATAATAAACAATATATAAATTTTGCTCACTGTTAGTGAAACCCATGATTAACAACATTTAACTGATATGCAAAAAGTCGTCGTTGGTCTTTCTGGTGGTGTGGACAGTTCCACCGCCGCCGCTATTCTACATCATCAAGGTTATGAAGTCATCGGTTTGACCCTGTGGCTGATGAAGGGTAAGGGTCAATGTTGCTCCGAAGGAATGATCGACGCGGCTGATATATGTGAACAATTGGGGATCCGCCATGAGGTGGTTGATATTCGTGATGTCTTTCAAACTAATATCATCGATTACTTGGTTAATGGTTACAGCGGCGGAATTACACCTCTACCTTGTTCTGAGTGTAATAAAACAGTCAAGTTTGGTCCCATGGTGCAGTATGCACGGGAGAAGTTAGAATGCGATCGCATCGCTACGGGTCACTATGCTCAAATTAACTATGATCCAGTTACCGGTCGCTACCAATTATTCAGGGCTGTAGACCGGAACAAAGACCAGTCATATTTCCTCTACGATTTGTCTCAAGACTTACTAGCTGCAACAGTATTTCCCCTAGGAGAGCTACAAAAAGCCGACACCCGCCGCATCGCCGCAGAATACGGACTCACAACTGCTGACAAGCCAGAAAGTCAAGATTTATGCTTAGTGGAAAGTAACGGTTCCATGCGGGCATTTCTGGATAAATACCTAGCACCGAAACCAGGGGATATTGTCGATACCAACGGCAAAATTTTGGGACAACATGAAGGTATCCATCATTACACCATTGGCCAGCGCAAAGGTTTGGGAATCGCCGCACCAGAACCACTGTATGTGATTTCATTAGATGCAGTCAATAATAAAGTTATAGTAGGCGATCGCACCCAGGTAACTCAACCAGAATGCACAGTCAATCGGGTAAATTGGGTTTCCATTACCGAACCATCCACACCCATTCGCGCCCAGGTACAAATTCGTTATCGTTCTACACCCACCCCCGTCACGGTGATTCCCCTGGAAAACTCCCGTGTGCGTTTAGTCTTTGATGAACCGCAATTCAGTATCACCCCCGGACAAGCCGCGGTGTGGTACGAGGGCGATAAACTTCTAGGTGGAGGAATTATTCAACAATAATTTACTATTCCCCAACTAGCATCTGAGTAGGAAGGGTTACACAGAAAACTACATCACGCCAAACCATCACAAACTTTTTGTAAACTCAGTACCAGCATTTTGATAAGTTAGTACATAGTTTGAAGCATATGGCTGACGCCACGCTATGCTATCGCAGTTAAAAGAAAAAGGGGATGACGTTGACTCAACAGCCAGATACCATTGCACCCCACGGTGGACAATTGGTTAACCGTATCGCTACACCAGAAGAAAAGGCAGAATTTCTCTCGAAAGCCGACTTTTTACCGCGAGTACAACTTGATGCGCGGGCGGTTTCTGACTTAGAGATGATTGCTATCGGCGGGTTTAGTCCCCTCACAGGTTTTATGAACCAAGAAGACTACACCCGCGTCGTCCAAGAAATGCGGCTCGCGAATGGACTGGTATGGTCAATACCCATTACACTATCAGTAACAGCAGAAATTGCTGCCCCATTATCAGAAGGTAGCCTCATCCGTTTGGATAACCCCAACGATGAATTTATCGGAGTTTTGCAACTGACGCAAAAGTATCTCTATGATAAAACCCAAGAGGCTATTCATGTTTACCGCACCGATGACCCTAAACATCCAGGGGTCCAGGTAGTCTACAACCAAGGTTCTGTAAATCTCGCGGGTGACATTTGGCTATTAGAACGCCATCCCCATAGCCAATTTCCCGCCTACCAAATCGACCCAGCTGCTTCGCGACAGATGTTTAAGGATAAAGGTTGGAAAACTATCGTCGGTTTTCAAACCCGCAACCCCATCCACCGCGCTCACGAATATATCCAAAAGTGTGCTTTAGAAACCGTTGACGGTTTATTTTTGCACCCCTTGGTAGGAGCAACAAAAGAAGATGATATTCCCGCTGATGTGCGGATGCGCTGCTATGAAATTTTGCTTGAACATTATTATCCCGAAGATAGGGTGATTTTAGCAATTAATCCGGCAGCCATGCGTTATGCTGGGCCACGGGAGGCAATTTTCCATGCTTTAGTACGGAAAAACTACGGTTGTACTCACTTTATTGTGGGACGAGACCATGCTGGTGTGGGTGATTATTACGGCACTTACGATGCTCAGTATATCTTTGATGAGTTTGAGCCGGATGAACTAGGTATAGTACCTATGAAGTTTGAACACGCTTTCTACTGCACACGCACCAAGCAAATGGCTACAACTAAAACTAGTCCCAGTAAACCAGAGGAGCGCGTTCACCTCTCAGGAACTAAAGTAAGAGAAATGCTGCGCCGGGGTGAATTACCACCACCAGAATTTTCTCGTCCTGAAGTTGCAGCAGAGTTGGCGCGGACAATGCAAGCACAAGCATCTTCTTAATATCTGGGTGAATCGCAAAACTGTATAAAGCTTAACTTTACAGTCAACCCATCAGCCCTATAAAGTCTTATTTGAGGACTGACGGCTGATTGTAATTTTTCATCTGTGTGTCTTTGTTTTTGTGCCACTGTGGCACAAAAACACTAAGTCATAGTGAAGTAGTCAGGGTAGCTGGGAGTGTCCTGGGAGGTTTTCATGAAGCGGCGGTTTTTTTTACAACGGATTGGTTCTATACTAGCAGTATTGGGTATAACTGAAGCTCAGTGGTTGACTTTCAGCGATCGCTACTCCCAAGCTTTAGCACAGTCTGGTCAACGTAAATTAGCATTATTGATTGGCATTAATAAATACCAAAAGGGTCTGTGTTTAACTGGTTGTCTCACCGATGTGGAACTGCAAAAAGAACTATTAATTCATCGCTTCGGCTTTCAAAGCTCAGACATCCTGACTTTAACTGACGAAGATGCTACCAGCAAATCCATTGAGACGGCTTTTACAGAACACCTCGCCAGGGTCAAAGCCGATGATGTGGCCGTGTTCCACTTTAGTGGCTATGGGACTCGGATTAAATCCGGTAACTTTATAGATACCACCCAAAATGCTTTAGTCCCAGCTTATGATCCTCTGATACCACAAAAAAATGAAATAGTCAACTATATATTAGCAGAAACAGTAGAATTATTATTGCGATCGCTGCCCACAAACAGAGTGGCTGCAGTATTAGATACCAGCTTTCACGCTCCCAGCATCCCGCCCATAGGTTGGCGAATTCGCGTCCGTCCGGAATCAACACAAGCACAACTAGCAACTGAAGAACTGGAGTTGTTACGACAACTCAAAAATCAAAACTCTAATCCCAGTTATCCAGTGGTCTTGTCTGCTACTTCTGAAACTCAACAACTAGCCAGGGAAGTAGTATTTTCTGGGTTTAGCGCCGGGTTATTTACCTACGCACTTACCCAATACCTATGGGAAACTACACCAGCAACTACAATTAATTTCACTCTTTCCCATGTGGGTAGCTATATGCATAAACTGGGAAGTAATCAGCAACCGGGATTATTAAATGATCCCAAAAATCCACTCAAACCATTAACCGTGGAGAATTTAGTCCTCCCAGACAGCGAAGTGGGCGGGGAGGGAGTCATTAAAGCCCTAGAAGATGATGGTAAAACAGCCCAAATATTCTTAACCGGACTACCGCCACAAGTCTTAGAAAATTATGGCGCTAATTCCCGATTCAACCTATTAACAGGAGAACAGTTAATCTTGCGATCGCGCAACGGCTTAACAGCCAAAGCTCAGATATCTAAAATATTACCACAAACTCCCCCGCTTGTAGGACAAGTATTTCAAGAAGCCGTGCGGGTGTTACCACGAAATGTTAATTTAATAGTGGGTTTAGATACACGATTAGAAAGAATTGAGCGGGTAGATGCCACAAGTGCCTTCGCTGGAACTGACCATGTTTCCACCGTAGTCGCCGGAGAACAACCCGCAGATTGTGTATTTACTAAACTCTCAGAAACTCCCAGTCGCTATGGTTTATTTACTCCCGGCGGTAAACTCATAGCTAACACATCTGGAGAATCGGGGGAAGCCGTAAAATTAGTCGTGCAAAGGTTAATCCCGAAATTACCAACTCTGCTAGCAACAAAGTTATGGCGACTCACAGAAAATGAAGGTTCTTCGCGCTTACCAGTCAAAGCTACTCTGGAAATTATTCACAACTTATCACCCCGCGTTGTCATGCAACGTCAAACTACACGCTCTCTTACTTCAGCACAAAGCTTACCGCTGACAGCCCTGAGTAATCCCATTGTACCCATTGGCAGCCGCATGCAGTACCGATTACAAAATCAGAGCGATCGCCCCATCTACTTAATGGTGCTGGGATTAAAAAACAACATCAATGCGATCGCCTTTTATCCTTGGCAATCCCCCGAAGAATCTACATACTTAAACTCTAAACCCCTATTCCAACAAGTAGTTATTCCCCCAGGTGAAACCATGTTATTACCCAAAGGTGTAACAGATTCTGAATGGATGATCCCAGCCCCAGCTTACGAATGCGAACACCAAATGATGTTTAGCACCGCCCCCTTTAGGGAAACACTAGGATATTTAGAAAAAGCCAAGTATCCCATCACAGACCAAAGACCCTTTGGCGCATTATTGAAACCTTTAGAAATTGCTCAACTATTATTGCAGGATTTGCATAACGCCAGTGCAGTCACATCGGAAACTAACATCACATCTACCGACTCCTATGTATTGGATGTGAAAAATTGGGCTAGTTTCAACTTTGATTTTCAAGTCGCCTAAACTACCGATATTCCTTGGGTGTGACTCCCATGACGCGCTTGAAATAACGGGTTAAGTGACTATGACTATAAAATCCACAGCATACAGCAATGTCAACTAAAAACATTTGAGATGAGCGCAACAGGCGTGCTGCTCGTTTTACCCGCTGCTGAATAATATACTGATGCAATGGGATTCCCATTGATTCCTTAAACATACTGGATAGATATACCTGACTGTAACCTGCCAGTGCCGCTAGGTCAGCCAACCTGATATTTTGGTCAAGATAGGCCTCAATATAATCAATGAGCAGTTTTAAGGTAGATAAACCCAACCCCCCAGGATCCTTTCGCCCTCGAATACCGGCGCTAGAATGGTGCTTTACCAAGCGCACAACTAGGGCGTTGAGCAATGTATCTTGATAAACAGACCCCATTTGACAATCTGGTGGCGCTGCTAGTTCAGCCTTTAAAGCCATCCCTAAATGATAAACCCCTCCATCCTCCACACCAGAACGCGGAATCATTACCACATCACCATTGGTCATCCTATCCTGCACCAGGTCATTCACCAACTCCGTTTTCAGAAAAAACAAAGTAATCCCCATCTCTTGATTCCATGTAGCCCAGTGAGAGGAACCATCGGGAAAAATACCTATACCCCCATAACCCGCTAGTTTACGGGGGTATAGCTTACCATCTAACCGACATTCTAATTCAGTTTTGCAATTAATATCAAACACCCCAAAAAACTGATATCCCTTAACACAGTGTTCTGGGACTTCATGGGGAGGTAGTTGATCATAGTGGAGCATAATCACTTGATCTTGTTCCATGGAGTGGGAAACAGTGGGCTGATAGGGTAAAACCCTCATCAGGGTATTAAACTCCTGGGGATATACCTTTAACTGGGAATTAACACTGGGATGATGATCTAATTGTGGTTTGTGCAAATCTTGGTTGAGTAGATTTACCATCAGGTGAGGCTTAAATTGTAATTGCTAAATTTAAATAATTTATATTACAATCGTCTCACCAATTCAAGATTATGGCTAGCTCCTATAGCAATCCTAAATGATTCATGAACAATTTCTGTTCCCTGTTCCCTGTTCCCTGTTCCCTTTCCTCCTATGTATTAATTAATAATACTTATGTAATAACAATTCCAGCTTTTGTTTAGTTGCCTCCGGTGCTTGATCTAACTGAGTTAAAATCGCATATTTCAACGCCGAATGAGCATCACTCACCGGGGGATTTTCACTTAAACGCCTGACAGTTTCTTGAATAACCTTTTGTGCATTCACCGCATTACGCTGTAAATTACCAATTACCATTTCCACCGTCACACTATCATGATCCGGGTGCCAGCAATCGTAATCTGTCACCAGGGCTAAAGTTGCATAGGCAATTTCTGCCTCCCTGGCTAACTTCGCCTCTGGTAAGTTGGTCATCCCAATTACTGTTGCGCCCCAACTGCGGTAAAGATGGGATTCCGCCTTAGTGGAAAATGCGGGGCCTTCCATGCAGACATAAGTACCACCGCGATGCAGTGTCACATCTGGTAAATTTAAAGATGCGATCGCCGAGGCTAACACCCCAGCTAAATTTTGACAAATCGGGTCACCAAAGGCAATGTGAGCCACAATTCCCTCCCCAAAGAATGTAGAAACCCGATTTTTAGTTCTGTCAATAAACTGATCTGGGATCACCATATCTAGGGGTTTGGCTTCTGCTTTCAAGGAACCCACCGCACTGGCTGAAATTAAATACTCTACCCCCAGCTGCTTCATCCCATAGATATTGGCGCGAAAAGGCAACTCAGAGGGCGTTAGAGTATGATTACGACCATGACGGGCTAAAAATGCTACTCTTTCCGTAACCAGGGTTCCCAAAAATATAGCATCGGATGGGGAACCAAAAGGGGTTTTAATCTCTAATTCTTCTACATCCTTTAAGTCTGCCATTTTGTATAGACCACTACCGCCAATAATCCCAATCCGAGCTAATGCCATAATTCTCTCATCCTTTATTTAGTATAATTAGTATAACTGGTATTACTCTTGTATTCGCAATCCCACTGAGAATAGGTCAAAGTTATCAGGAAAAAGAGTATTGCGATCGCAATCAGCTTTTGCTAATTTCGTACCCGTGAGATTAGCTTGACGCAAATCCGCCGCAAACAACAAAGCACCCCGCAGGTCAGCATTTTGCAAATCAGCTTGAGTTAGGTTAGCAAAACTCAGGTCACAACCTCTGAGATTGGCACCATTCAGATTAGCTTCACTCAGGTCAGCATAACTCAAGTCACATCCTTTGAGATCAACACCCTGCAAATCAGCCTTACCTAAGTTAACCCCGGTAAAATCCCGTTTTCCCGCCGCATATCTTTCTAAAACAGTCAAGGTAGTATTAATATTATTCTCTTGAGAATTTGTTTCCGCCATAGAAGCACCTCACAGATCATCTCATAAATTTACCATGTCCCATCTGCTAGCCAATCTCACCCACAAACTCCTGCGGCGGATCACTACGGTGATTCTCTGCACCGTCATGACTGGTATACTCTTTACCGGCAATACTTGGGCTGATACTTCCACCTTAGGAGTTAAAAATGGTCAACTTAGTCCTTGTCCCCCCAGCAATAACTGTGTTGTCAGCCAAAAGGCCGATGCTAAACACAGTATTGACCCCATCACCTATCATGTAGACCGAGACACAGCCAGAAAAACCTTACTTAAAGTCCTCAGTGTTGTTCCCAGGACAGAAGTAATAGAACAGACAGATAATTACATTCATGCTCTCTCCAAAAGCCGGATCTTTAAATTTGTCGATGATGTAGAATTTTATTTACCCAGTGATGAACCAGTGATTCACACCCGTTCCGCATCTCGTGTGGGAGAATCGGATTTAGGTGTCAACCGCAGACGTGTAGAGCAAATTCGTTTAGCTTTGCAAGATTTAAACATTTAATCTCAGGGAATCCCACAGCTTAAAGCCGTGGGACTATCTCAATCAGCCCGAGTCAGAATTTCTACCCCCGTTTCTGTCACCACCAGAGTATGTTCACATTGGGCAGAAAGTTGGCGATCGCGAGTCACAGCAGTCCAACCATCACTAAGCACCTCAACCTCCCAAGTACCGACATTAATCATCGGCTCAATAGTAAACACCATACCTGGTCGCAGACGTTTACCCTTCCCCCTAATACCATAGTGGGGAATATCTGGCGCTGTGTGGAAAATATTACTAATTCCGTGTCCCACAAAGTCCCGCACCACAGAAAACCCCTGGGATTCAGCATACTCTTGAATAGCAGCCCCAATATCCCCAATTTTTGCCCCTGGCTTAACCTCAGCAATACCCAGACGGCGACATTCTTCCGTCACCTCTACTAAATGCTGGGCCTTGGGGGAAGGAGTACCCACAAAGAAAGTTTTAGACGTATCACCATGGTAACCATCAACAATCAGTGTGACATCAATATTGATAATGTCCCCGTTTTTCAGGACTTGCTTGGCGTTAGGAATACCATGACAGACCACCTCATTCACACTAGTACAAATTGACTTAGGATAACCTTTATAACCCAGAGGTGCGCTTTTTGCTCCGTGGGCTTGTGTCCAGCGTTCAGCTTCATCATTCAATTGCAGAGTACTTACCCCCGGCTTAACCATTGGTTCCAGGTGCTGTAATAATTGGGCCGCCAAGCGTCCAGCTTGACGCATTTTTTCGATTTCCCGTGTAGATAAAATGACAATTGGTTGAGTTTTCATAAATTTTCGTCGGCTGAATCTTTCATAAAGATAGTTAAACCCGTCTGTGCAGCTCTTTGGATAGCATCAGCCACCTGAAGGACATATAAACTTTCTTCTGGGGTGACGTACAAAGGAGTGCCATAAAAAAGATGATCTAACACCATACTTGTATCTTTAGCAAATAAACCCCGACGAGTGCCAACTTCTATAGGTGTTTGTCCTCCAGACTTAATCAACACTCCCCGATCGCCATCAAAAATTAAACCACCCTTTTCGCCGTGAACTTCTAGTTTCCGTTCTGCTTCCCAAAGGGTTTCACCTTTACCATAAACAACTTGTGCTAACAGTCCATTTTCAAAGCACAGTTGGCTGATACAGAAACAAGTTTGATAGTAGTCCGCTTCTGTTTGCCAATATCGCTGATGACAGTTGACTGACAAGACCTTACCAAATAAATTGGTGAGACGATGTAATCGTGACAGGGCACCAATTAAAGGAAAACCAAACAATTCATGGTTATAAGTCCATCTGCGGGGTGCAGGATGCTGGGGGTTAATGGTGCTGTAGCGGACATAAAAAATATCGCCAACTTCACCTAAGTTCTCCCGTACAGCTTGATGTAAGCCACCTAAAAGTTCTATGTGTTCAACGTGTAAGAGTCTATTTTGGGACTTGGCTAGGGTGATTAACTCCTGAGCTTCCGTCACATCTACAGACAAAGGATATTCGACAATTACGTGTTTACCTTGTAAAAGTGCCGCACGGGCGATCGCACCATGATCGCGGTTAATTGTCGCAATCACCACCAAATCAATATCTTCACGTTCTACTAATTTTCCCCAGTCACTTAACACTTCTGCCTGATATTTTTGGGCAAAGGCGGCTGTATTTTCTGGCTGATGACCTGCGATCGCTACTAGATTGCTTCGCTGATCACCAATCAATGCTTCAGCCCGTAATTTTGCTGCATATCCCGTACCAACTAAGCCTACACGCACTTTTGCTGTTTCCAAAGCTGCCTTATGAATTATACATGATCCTTACAGTTGTGTTTTTGCTCCTGGGCTGAACGTACGATATTTGCACCCCGGAGCAGGAAACACATAAAATAAACTTATATTTATTTAACAACTAAACTTCATTACTAATCGGGGTTGATTTTGAGTTCAAACCGGCAATTTTTCCCGTAGTATCAGAATTGAAGCAGTGGATAACCGGCGGCTCATCCCATAAAGATAGCCTTATGGTTTATTTCAGGATAACTTATACTGCCGTTCAAATTAAGAGAGGATAACTCAATGGCTACTTTCAAAGTCACATTAATTAATGAAGCCGAACGCTTAAACGAAACAATTGAGTGTGACGACGATACCTATATTCTCGATGCGGCTGAAGAAGCCGGTCTTGACTTGCCCTACTCCTGCCGTGCTGGTGCTTGCTCCACCTGTACCGGTAAAATTGTCAGCGGTACTGTTGACCAATCTGACCAATCATTCTTAGAGGACGACGTGATTGACCAGGGATATGTCTTGACCTGTGTTGCTTACCCAACTTCTGACTGCACAATTGAAACTCACAAAGAAGACGAATTACAATCTGCTTAGTACGCGCTATCAACAAGAGAGGATAACTAAATGGCTACTTTTAAAGTCACATTAATTAATGAATCTGAAGGCTTAAACAAAACAATTGACTGTGACGACGATACCATTATTCTGGATGCTGCCGAAGAAGCTGGTCTTGACTTACCCTTTTCTTGCCGTGCTGGTGCTTGCTCAACCTGTGCTGGTAAAATTGTCAGCGGTACTGTTGACCAATCTGATCAGTCATTCCTAGATGATGAGCAGATTGAAGCCGGATATGTGCTCACCTGCGTTGCTAAACCAACTTCTGACTGTACCGTCGAAACCCACAAAGAAGAAGAGTTGTACTAAGGGTTCACCGTGTGACATACTCCTGCTGTTGCAGGAGTATTTAGGTCTACAGCTAAAATTTGATGTTGGGATTAAGAGTTTGAATTTGAGTACCGGGGTAATAAAATTGTAAAATTTGCGAATTTGACCAACCTAATTTAGCTAAATTTTGCGCCCCGGTTTGACTTAAACCAACCCCATGGCCCAGTCCACCACCAATAAAAGCATATCCCCATAAATCTGCTGTACCTTTATTGAGGGGTTCTATATAAAACAGGGTACTTCTGGGAGCAGCAAAAGCGCTACGAATCTCGTCTTTCTCCAGGGTAAAAGTGCCGATATCTGTCTTCACCCTCAGTTCCAGAATCCTCCCACTGCGACTACGCTTGACTATAGACATAGCCTCAACGGTGTTAAATTTGGCATAGGGACTATTTTTGATTTCCAGGAATCTTTGTAACAGTCGGTTAATATCATCAATGGGAGTCTCTTTGTGCCAACGAAAGGTATTCCAGGTACTTTCGTTAAATCCTTCCCGGCGATTAATAAACTCACGAAAGTTGGTTTCATCAGCTAAACTCTTCAAAGATAAATCCCACAAGTTGGTCGCAGCATCTACTACTGGGCGTAAATAAGGACGATCTTCACCATTCCAGACATCACTAAAGTAAGCAGTCACACCCCCGGTAGTGGAAGAATACAGGGCATCCACTAGCTGATTATTATACGTTAAAATCATCCCCCTGGTAGCGGCGATCGCTTGATCGGTACTGGGTGCGGTTCCACTCCAACCATAATAAACTTGGCAGTGAGTATCCGCACACAATTGATAGTTATCAGTGACAAACCTCCGCAAATTCCTTAAAGCATAAGTGCGGGCGAGAATTGCTTGGGCTTCTACCGCCGCGGTGGGCGCATTTATACCAATTTCGTGAGGTACAACCCCACGCAAATAGCTTTCTAAAGCTACTTCATTCACTAAAGTATATGTACCATAGGCGTTGGGCTGTAAAGTCAGTCTTCCTGGATATAAACGATTATTTTCCAGTTTCTCCCCTGTTCTGACTCGAATTAATTGTTTATTTGTGCTAATTTCTAAATGATTTGGGCTGTAACGCTTGCCGTTGACTTCCCAAGTAACTCTGGGTACTTCTGGTAAAATCTTAGTGTCGATATATGCCATCTCCTTTCCAGCAGTCCGCACACTCTGGAATAGTAAACGTCGCAGTAAGGGAGTATTATAAACATCCCGTTTCGCCCAAACTTGCCACCTTTCCGGTTGGGCTATTTCCACCCCTATTCCCCGGGAACGCCAACTTTTGGCACTGTCTTCTGCGGTTTCAAAGGTGCGGTATGTACCTAAAACTACTACCTCCTCCACCTCAAGCTTCGGTAAGGACTCCATAACTGTTTCTAGCTTGACTGGGTTTTGGGTGACTAGGGTTTTTTCCTGATTACCTGCTGTAAATCTTAGCTGTAAGCGATCGCCAGGTGTTGGTTCCAGTTGCAACTTAACTTGAGGATTCTCCCCAAATCGTTGCACAATGCCAATTCTCAGTTCTAAATCCTGATTTTTGCTCTCAACAGCTGAAGCACCAGTCAAGAAAACCAAGAAAACTGTTGTCAGTGCAGTGCCGGAAAAACGCCATAACCTAGACTTCATAGTAGTCATCTGATTCTTACCAATTCAAAAATGCTAACCATTACTCAGATTTTCGTCATGTTTCCACCTTAATCTAGAAATTAATAGACCTTTTATGCTTAGAAAAATTGTCACAATTATTTTAGGTGCTGCAACAAACAGAGGTCTGTGTGAAAACATGACTTCCCAAACCTGAAGCCTTTGCTATATTTGTCCCACCATTTAAACTAGCTGAAATCTTTATGAATGTTCGCGAAAGTGATGCCAAACCAGCTACTACCTCATCAAAAGGATGGAGCAGTTGGCAAGAAAATTTAACTCTCATAGCCATCGCCCTATGTTTAGCAGTACTGATCAGAATATTTATCGCTGAACCCCGCTATATACCATCAGACTCCATGGTACCTACCTTACATACAGGCGATCGCTTAGTGGTAGAAAAAGTCTCATACCGTTTTCACCCTCCCACCAGGGGAGATATTATCGTTTTTCAGCCCCCGGCCGAACTACAACGCCGGGGATATCCCCAAGACCAAGCCTTTATTAAGCGGATCATTGGTATCCCTGGTAAAATCCTCAAAGTCAGTAACGGTCAAGTTTACCTCGACAGTCAACCCTTAAAAGAAGACTACATTGCCGAACCCGCAAATCAGCCATTTCCCCCCGTACAAATTCCAGAAGACCAATATTTTGTCATGGGAGATAACCGTAACGATAGTAACGACTCTCGCTACTGGGGGTTTTTACCCAGACAAAATATCATCGGTCGCGCAGCATTTCGCTTTTGGCCTCTTGATCGCATAGGCTTAATTTGACTCAAAACCTGAGAAAATACATCAGCTTGGCGATGTCCTCACCCGGTAGCTCCAAGCGCCGCTGGAAATCGGCTAAGTTCGGGTAACTCCCAGCTGATAGACGATTTTGGACTATCGCCTCCGCCAGAGACGCATCCATAAAGGGAATTTGCAATAATTGCTCAACGGTGGCAGTATTCAGGTTAACTAACTGGTGAGGATAATCTAGAGATTCGTTGTCATAGTAAATAAAACTCAGTAGCGGCGCTAATGGTTCTAATCGCTGTATTGGCATAGCTAAAGCCGCCGCCACATCTTCAATACAATAAAATTTAACACCAGCGCGCGAAAGTTCCACAAGCGATCGCGCTTGGTGAATGGACAGACCAGGTAAGCGTAACCAATCGTCTACAGTTGCTTGATTAGCATCAATGCGAATTCCCAATTTTACCGCCAGACCAATTTCCTCCCCGGACTGTAATCGATAATAAGGGTCATTGAGGAGTTTAGCGCGGAGTTTTTGTAACTTAGGGTTTAAAGGTAGCCAGTTCATTTTGTTGCTAACTTAAGAAATTTGTTCTAGCAGCTGGCGGCGCTTTTGCTCAAATTCGTACTCAGAAATCAATCCATCTTGGCGCAGAGTATCCAACTCCCGCATAGCCTTAGCCATATCTTGTACCTGATTACCTGTAGAGATGGGATTATTCACTGCTGACCTACCCAAATTAAAATGACGATCAAAAGCCCCTTCATCCTGTGCCAAATACCACACGGCCTCAATAGCACTTGCTACCTTAGGGATAGGTGTCCAGGAAAGCAAAACATACAACACACCCCAAAAAGGTTGTCCCAAATAAAACTTATGTAACCCTGAAATAGTCAGGGTACCGGATAAAGCCAAAATTGCTGCAATGCTGCGACTTTTGCGTTTAGTTAACATATTTACCATCAACCTAGCACTAGCACTTTCTACAGTCAAGTTTAAACCCAAATAAGTGGTTTGCAGAACTTTACCAGCTATATCTCAAAATTACGTCTGATAACTCATGGGTTTTACCCGGACAAATATCAACAGCCTCACCTAAGCGCAAAAAACCATAATTTTCGTAAAACGAGATAGCTGCAAAATTATCATAATTAGTAAAAACCCACAGTTCTTGAAATTTAAAACTCCGTGCATACTCCATTAACCTATCCATCATCATTGTTCCCCGTCCTTGTCTGCGGAACTGTGGACGCAAGCCAAACCATCCCATCCAGACAACATGAGAGGGGCTATCACTTAATTGATAAAGACCCATAACACCGATTGATTCAGCCGCCAACTTAGCAATATATACCTCCCAGAAACTAATAGCGGCATCATGGTGGCCAATACCACACCACCTCAACATAGCTAAACTAAATTGATCCCCAAACTCCAACTCTTTTAAAAGCGGAATAAAATCTACAATATCTGTCGTTTGAATAATATTCAGACATTGATTATTAGAGGATGTTTGATAAGTCATGATTAGTGTATCAACTATTGTTTGACCCCACCCTAACCCTCCCCTTGTAAGGGGAGGGGATTGGATTTGATTGTTTCGGTTCCCCATTCCCCATTCCCCATTCCCCATTCCCCATTCCCCATTCCCTGTTCCCCATTCCCTGTTCCCCATTCCCTGTTCCTCATTCCCTGTTCCTCATTCCCTGTTCCGGTGTTCCGGTGTTCCGGTGTTCCGGTGTTCCGGTGTTCCGGTGTTCCCTAAGATAAAAATTACCTGTTTAATACTTTCCAAACATCCTCTTAGACATACAAATTATCAGGTACGGTCATATTAATCACAGTTTATGGAGAAAATACCACGCGAAAACCGCAGATCCTCAAACCACCATCAGACTCATTCCAGCTACGACTAGCGCTGCGACAAAGTTCGGCGGCAAAACTCCAAGAACCCCCACGCACTAGGCGACGATGAAAGTCACCACCAGCCTCCCAGACACTACCATCCGCAGGCGCGCCACAATAGTTATTATGCCAAGTATCAGCACACCACTCCCACACTTGCCCATGCATATCATACAATCCGAAGCCGTTGGCGATGCCAAAACTGCCCACATCGGTTGTTTCCTTGCGGTATTTGCTTTTTACATGCACACCATAACTATCGCTACTACAATTAACTAAATCAGTGGTAATCATTTCGCCAAAGTGGTAGGATGTGGTAGTTCCAGCGCGACAAGCGTATTCCCATTCAGATTCACTAGGTAACCGATATTTACGTCCGGTTTTTTCTGAGAGTCTGGCGCAGAATTCTACAGCCTCGTACCAAGATACGTTTTCTACAGGCCGATTGGGTCCTTTAAATTTCGAGGGATGTGGGTTTAAGCTTTGTTTGACTTCAGGTAAACCCGTTACAGCTTTCCATTGACCTTGAGTTATGGGAAATTTACCCATAAAGAATGGTTTGAGAGTAACTTTGTGTTGAGGGCGTTCGTCAGCATCTCCTTCAAAGTCAGGTGAACCCATCATAAAACTACCACCGGGAATTAAAACCATTTCCAGTGTTACTGTTTCGTTTAATTTTTCGGTAAAAAATTCAGCCGTGGGTAAATCGCGGTTGACTTCTCTACCTGCTGTATCTACCGTCACTACTTCAAATTTAAAGGTTTGCAAAGGGGGTAATGAGGGTTTTATTTGTTTTGGTAGCGATGGTAATCGAATTAATTGAGGTAAAATAATTTCGCTAATTTTTGGTTCAACAGCAGATTTTTTACTATCCCGTAAATCTTTTAGCACTTCCGAGGCTGATTGATATCTTTCACTAGCTAAATGTTTCAACAATTTATTTAAAATACGGCTTAAGTCATCGCTGATGGACATCCCTTTTTTCTGTAATTCTTCTTGCCATAACCAATTACCGTTCATGGCATCATAAAGAGGATCATGGATCTGTCCATAGGTATTTTGTATTGGTAAACATTGGGTTAACAGACGCACGCAAGTTACACCCAAAGCATATAAATCACTCCCATGACAAGGAAATCCAGCCATTTGTTCAGATGGAGCATAACCAATGGTATAAATAACCGTCGCCTGTCGAGCTAAGGTTGTTTGTGTTACCTGCTTCGCACCACCAAAATCAATTAATACGGGTTTACCGTCACTTTCGCGGCGGATAATGTTGTCTGGTTTGATGTCTCTATGAATAACGTTAGCAGCATGAACAAATTGGATAACTGGTAATAAATCAGTTAAGAGTTGGTAAATTTGCTGTTCACTAAAGGGTTTTTGCTGAACCTCTTGTAACAGAGTTTTACCTTGTATAAATTCTTGAACGAGATACAAGCTAGAACCTTGTTCAAAATAAGCCAATAATCTCGGTATTTGAGTATGATTTTCTCCGAGTTCATACAACCGAAATGCCTCTTCTTTGAAGAATTGTGCTGCTTTATTACGTTGGATTGTTCCTTGAAATTGAGGAAAAAATTGCTTGATGACGCAAGGAGCATTTAGTCTGTCTACGTCTTCAGTTTCATAAGTTCTGCTAAATCCACCTTCTCCTAAAAGCCTCAATACGCGATAGCGATTTCTCAGAAGTTTGCCAAAGTTACTGTGTCCGCAACTCATGCAAAATCTATTGTCTTCAGGGTTGAATGGATTAGAGCAATTGGGATTTTGGCAAATTTGCATAATGAGGAGGGAATAGCATCTTATCCAAACTTAGCCCCAATAATATCAAATTCAGAATACGTATTTAGAACAGTAACCTCGAATAAAAGTGGATATGCATATATACTTTTAGGGCAAAATACAAATGCATAAATTTTATTGGTTTTTCTGTTATATTTCCTATTTAAATAGGCTTAGTCTTGAGATTAGATATTTTGATCACAACAGCAATGATATTGTAAAGGGCTTGAATTTGTCAAGGGTGCTTTATTTTGTTAATTCTGTACATAATGCCGGTTATTTTTTGTGATCAAAAGCAGAATACTCACAGCATTGATATCAGCCTGCAATTCTTTTCTGCAGCGACAAAAAATTCTCTAAGTAGGTTGTTATAATCGCTACAAATACTCTTGATAACCGAGCGGTTCCAGTCTAACTGTTTTTTTGCGATCAATATCCACAATGTGTTTTTAATACCATTAAACCTTAACATTGTCAATGGCATGATTTCATACTTTTGGGGGATGAAAACTGGAATTGTATCCCTACCTATGGGAGAAGGATAGATAAACTCTCTATTGCTATAGGCTGGTGTGAAGAAAAATAACAGCATAAAAAAAAATATCAATAAGTTATCTAAATAAATTGAATTTTGCCGAAAAAATCTCTGTTTTGAGCAACATTTTCCAGAAAATTATCAAAATTTTATTACTGATATTTCAATCATCTATAACTTAGTTACTCTTCTGAATAAAGCAATATTTCCCTACTAAGGTAGAAAGCAAATATAGGAGATGAACCATACAATCTAAATTAATGTGCTTATTAAAAAGTACTAATGAAATCCTTTATAGGCACTTATGAAACAGCAGACAGATATGTCATTTTCATCTGATTTTGCAGGAGTTATGTAATGCGAATTGCTCAAGTTGCGCCATTACTCGAGAGAGTACCACCTCCAGCATATGGGGGTATAGAGTTAGTCGTAGGACTACTAACTGATGAATTAGTTCGACGGGGACATGAAGTGACGCTATTTGCTTCAGGAGATTCTATTACTTTGGCGAAACTAGTATCAGCTCATCCCCGTGCTTTACGTCTCGACCCAGAGGTAAAGGAACCTAATATATACGAAATGTTACAACTAGGCTTTGTCTATGAGCGAGCTAAGGAGTTTGATATTATTCATTCCCATGTGTGCTGTTCAGCACTACCCTATGCCAATCTGATTAAAACACCCACGGTTCACACCTTGCACGGGATTTTTACCCCTGATAATGAAAAGATGTTTCAATATGCTAAACATCAACCTTTTGTGAGTATTTCCCAGTCCCAGAGGGAACTCAGATTAGGGTTAAATTATGTAGCAACGGTTTATAATGGGATTGATGTTAATAGTTATAAGTTTCATCCCCAGCCGGATAATCCGCCATACTTGGCGTTTCTAGGTCGGATATCTCCAGAGAAGGGTACACACTTAGCGATCGCCATTGCTCAAAAAACCGGTTGGCATTTGAAAATTGCCGGTAAAATAGATGCAGTTGACCGGGAATACTTTGAGCAAGAAGTCAAACCACACATAGATGGTCAACAAATTGAGTATCTTGGTGAAGCGAACCATACCCAAAAAAATGCTCTCATGGGGGGTGCGGTAGCAACTCTTTTCCCCATCACTTGGCGAGAACCTTTTGGGTTAGTTATGGTAGAGTCAATGGCAGCAGGTACACCGGTAATTGCCATGAAACTAGGTTCGACTGTGGAGATCATTAAACACGGAAAAACAGGTTTCCTTTGCAATAACGTTGTAGATTTTATTGAGGCTATTGATCAGGTAAAGCAGTTAGACCGCTATGTTTGCCGAGAGTATGTTAATCAGCACTTTAGCCTACAACATATGACCGATGGTTATGAAGCAGTTTATCAGCAAATTCTGGCAGGACAATCTGCTAAACATGGTCAAATCCCAGATGTAGTTAGTCTGGATATGAGCAGTAATTGCTAAGATGGTTAATTTTTAGGTAGTTGAGCATGGATATGTATTTGAACCCATGACCAATTACCTACCCTTAAAGAAGAATCTTACGGACCAGAAAACACAGCTTGTTCTATATCTTCACGGCTGAGAGAATATTTAAAGGAGCGTTGGATATCTTGCTCATTTTCGCCAGATTTGATATACCTGACTGTAATTTGCTCAATATCAAGCCAGAGTTCAGCTTGCCAACCAGGGCGTTGTACACGCCAACAATGTAACTGGCTTTCATCCTGTTGACAGCCTTGGTTTTTGAGCCACTCTTCAATTTGTGGTAGCGGATGACTATATAAAGGTGTATCGGCACTAAGCATAGGAAAATTAGAAAAACAACTAAAAATTTACAAGTTTAAATTAATCTTCATTTCTGCGGGAGTCGGGAGTTGAGAAATGTGGGTAATCTGTGGTTGGCTAAGTTGGGTAGGTATGCTGGTTTCGCCACGAATAACAGCAACAGCGATCGCGACTAACACACAACCCACAAGGGTTAAGACCAAGAAAAATAATACAAAAATTTCTCCTGCTGATAGGGGGCGATCGCTAGCATCGAGATACATGGACTTTGAGAAATCGTAGGGTTTACGCACCGGATGGTTTAAATCCGTTGGTGCTTGAATTACCCCAAACCGGGAATAGCCGATTTTAACATCATAACTTAAACGCCGTTCAGGATTACTGAGAGTGGCGTAAGCTTCGTTAATTTGCTGAAATTTAGCAGTAGCAACTGTAGCAGGTAATTCTGTAGTATCTGGATGATACTGTTTACTCAGTTGCAAATAAGCCCGCCGAATATCAATAACCGATGCCGAGGGATGCAATCCTAACAGGGCATAATAGGTTATATTCTTGTTGATTTGTCGGTGTTTCCCGTTTTGACTCACGGCTGTGATTCACTCTGGTCAAATTCAGTTTTTTATATTCTAAAACTTTTCTGGGCTTTGCTGAATCAGCTTGACTTCTCCCCTGGATAGAATCACAGGGGATTCTAAACCGATGTTGCTACGCAGGCCCAAGCCATAGTAAGCAACGTTTACGATATGATTTATTTAACCTTTTAAACAAGTCATATCGTTGTGGCACAGTCAAAGATGCCCTACCCACCTCGACTAAGGATAAACCTAGCTGTGTGGCTACTTTTCTTAAAATATTTGCTGCTGCTTGGGCTGCCAAACCTTTGTAATGTGGATTTTCTTTGAGAACTTTATCTAATTCAGGATAAGTGGTTTGAGAATAATAAGTTTTCCACCCACTACGTAATTCATCACCACACCAGTAAGTTGTAAAAGCATTATCCATGCTTTCTAATCTTGCGTAATGACTTTGGCGAGTATGGTAAATCGCACAATTTATTAAGCTATTTGAGTGTTGACATTGGTCAACCCAAAAAGCTTTTTCTTCATCTGTGAATCTAGCTCTAATTGGAATTGTTCTGTACAAGTTTTACTCACCTCCTGTTTAGAAGTATAATTGAAGTTCAACCAGACCAGGTTCATTTTTTTATTAATGCACCGACCCATGAATCACCGGCAGATATAGCTAGGTGGGTTAAGGGTAGGGCATCAAATTACTTAAGGAAAGAATTTCCACAATTAAAAAAACTACCTTCTTTGTGGACACCAACTTACTTTGTTGCGACAACTGGACAAGTTAGCACTGAGGCAGTTAAAAATTACATTGAAAACCAGCGTGGTAAATGAGGAAACACACAGGATAAATCCCCTCGCTAAAGCGTAGGGGTTCTCACGCTCCCAGTATGTTTTGATAGTTCATCCATATAGCAAAAAACAAGGGTAATTCTTGGCATATAGCTATATTTGACCCCTCCTGAGTCAGGAGGGAATAAATTACAGAGCATCCAGACACTGCTGGATCTTTTTCAACATCGGTTCAGATGCGATCGCTTGGGCTAAATCCTGAGCATTGTGATAGTAACTGAGGGCTAACTTTTTGCGTTTAGTCCTAGCGTAAAATTGACCCATACTCAGCAGCGCGGAAATTTCTCCGAGAGAATCGCCAACTTCTTGATAAATGGCGATCGCCTGCTGATAGTATTTCATAGCTTGACGGTGATTCCGCAAGATACCGTAGGTAAAACCAATATTATGTAGGGTTGTCCCCTCCCCTGCGCGGTCATTGATGGCCCGACGGGTCAACAAAACCTGATAGTAGAGTAACAGAGCCTTTTTAGGTTCTCCCAAATCACCATAGACAGAAGCAATATTATTTAAAGTAGTAGCTTCGGCCACCACATTTTTCACAGCGCGTTGAATGGGGAGTGCTGCTTGGAGAAATTCTAAAGCTTGCTCATACTGTCCTAATGTGCTGTAAGCATAACCAATACCATTGAGGGTAGTTGCTTCCCCAGAAAAATCTCCGAGTGAGCGACGCATAGCCAAAATTTGGTACTGTAGTAACAGGGAGCGCTTAGGTTCTCCCAACTTAGTGTAAATCAGTGCCACATCATTGAGAGTAGAAACCTCGGCGGGAATATCTTGTAAATCTCGAAAGATGTGTAACCCCTGGTGAAAATACTCTAGCGCTCGTGACAATCGCCCCAGACGGCTGTAAGTAGAACCCAGATTACTCAGTGCGATCGCTTCAGATCGCCTGTTCCCGATTTCCTCAGCCACTAAACGCGCTTGATCAAAACACTCTAAAGCTTGTAGAGGTTGACAACAACTCAGATAAGCCAAACCGACATCATTCAATGTATGGCCTTCCCTCGCTCTGTCTGGGATAGATCGAGCTAACTGTAAATTCTCCGTGGCAAAATTGAGATATTCTTGAAACTGGCCTTGCTGGTAGTAGCGGTTAGCTTCGTTACGGCGTTGTTCCCATTCTTGGACTCGATTAAAAGCTTGCGTCATCTGACCCCGGTTACACTCTGCGATGAATTGGCAAGGGTTGGGAATGCACCCTCAAGAGGTTTCCCAATATTGAGTTAGTGGTTATTTTCTACCTTTAGAGATAAAAAGTAAATAGAATTGCAATAAAAAAATATATCCTGAGAAATAACACTGATGACTGGGGAATCAGGTGACAAAAAAGAGTTATAAACAGGGGTTTACCCGTGGTTATCTGTAGTTAATTTACTGCTGACGAATCCACAGAGCCAAACCACCCCCACGACCGCGAGCTGCAATCAAATCAGGTGTAACCAAAAAGAAAGCAAAAAAAGGTAACTTAGCGATAGGCTGATCATAGAAATCCTGAGCTTCACCCCGACCAGAGCTAAACCGCCCACTGTAGACCTTACCACCAAACAGGTAAAAAAGCAGACAATTAAAGTCAAAGGCTAACAAATTTTGCTTACCAAAATAACGTGCAGGTCCGGTCAGTTGTAATAAAACTGGGCCTAACTGTACCTGATTACCAATTTCACCCTTACCGGAATCTGGCTCTAAAGTAGCACTAAAAGAAATCTGAATAGTCACAAACTTCGGCACATACAAACCCTTCCCTAAGACAATTCCACCTCGTTTTTGAGCCTTCTTGGTTCCAGTAGCAAAACAAAGTTGCCATTTACCTAGTAGAGATGTAAAAGGATAACTCAGCCGTTGCTGTTTAGCAGACTTTTCAGCTTGTAACAACGCATTGACAACGGTTTCAGCAGTGGGACGCACCCCGCCGCCGCGATATGCAGCCACACATTGACATAGCGTAGATGTGAAATCAGCCATGGAGTTTAGTATATTTCTGTTAAGGAATTGGTAAAACAGCCTGCGATTATAGCATACTAGGAGTAGTAGCCTAGTTGACAATTAGATAAACAAATTCTTGCGGGCATATCCAAGATATGCCACTAAAAGAAAGAATTTACAACTGTGGGAGTTGTGGTCATTCAATGGATAGGGATTTAAACGCAGCAATTAACTTATCAAGGTTGGCTAAACCTTGAAAGCTTACTGAGGGATAACCGCTCCCATGCTCCCATTGAAGTAAGAAATAAATGTCTAGACTTGTCTAGGAGTTATATAGCAGAAAATGGACGCTAAAAGAATCCGAAACCTTTATGCAGCAGGAGAGCGCACATTTAATAGAGCCAGTTTACATCAAATAAATCTTAGTGCTGCTAACTTGAGTGGTGCTAATTTTATGGAAGCTGACTTGAGTGGAGCTAACCTGACACAGGCGAATTTGACTGAATGTGACTTTAGTCGAGCAAATCTCACAGATGCTGATTTAAGTGGAGCCGACTTGAACGGTGCAAACTTGACTGAGGTCAACTTAATTGGCGCTGAACTAATTAGGGTTAACCTGCAACAGTCTAACTTAACTCGTGCAGATTTGCGCAGTGCAAATTTAGAAATTGCCAACTTAGGATATGCTGACCTGAGTGAAGCCCAAATGAGTGGAGCCAACTTAAGAAACGCTAATTTGAGGAAAGCCAACTTAAGCGGGTGCAATATCAATGAAGCGGAACTAAACGGTGCGGACTTAACAGGGACACAACTAAGTCAGCAAGAGAAGGCTGAGGAAATAGCCCATATAGGAATATCTCATAAATGGGTTACTTGGGCTGGTAGTTATTGCTATTCTTAGAGGATGTTTGATAAGTTTTCCACAGGTAATTTTTATCTTAGGGAACAGGGAACAGGGAACAGGGAACACACCGAACACACCCAACACACAAAAAACAATCAAATCCAGTCACCTTTCCCTTATAAAGGGAAAGGTGAGGGTGGGGTCAAATAATATTCGATACACTAATCATGACTTGACAAACAACCTCTGAGAATGCTCAAGAGTTTTCGTCATCCTCAATTACCCAACCCCTCTCCTTAGCAAGGAAAGGGGAGAGTTTGTCAACAGATGTCTAATAAACTAAGGGCGACATACCGCGCATTTGACGCAAAGCATTAATACACTGTGGACAGTCACAGTTAAATAAGTCAACCGCCATATCACTTTCTTCAACATTAAACCCTAGTAAGGGAACTTCATTTTCATCGCTAGAAAACTCTAATCCAGGTTGATATTCAGGGATTTTAGCCAATACAGAAGCTCTCACACACACAGGACGCCATATATGGTCATTTTGTATGCAGGTGAGTTTGTCTGTGTTGTCTGGTTCTGTTTCTGCGGCCTGGGCTTGATTTGCCATTGCTCCCATAGCGAGAATTGAGCTAACTAGCATGGGAGTAGAAAGTAAACTGAGTATAGTCTTTTTATTCATCGGGGTTCCTTGTAAAACAATCTAAAACGATCCTGACTGCTGAGATTATCCGATTAAATCTTACGATTTAAGTAAATCTTAATCAGGAATGCCAACGAGTCGTACCATCTGGTTGATCGATTAATGTAACGCCGAGTTCCTGTAATTTTTGACGAATGCGATCGCTCTCGGCGAAATTCTTAGATTTACGGGCTGTTTGTCGCTGTTGGATGAAAACTTCAATTTCCCCATCAGTTAACCTGCTAGGGGCGACATTAGGGGCTTCTGGTGGTGCTTCCAGTCCTAATACCCCAGCTAAGGTGACTAAAGTTTGCCATTGCTGCTGAATTTGTGCTGGGGTCAGGTCTGTTTTTCCTTGGTGAGTCAACAGATTGCTTTGACGGCGTAACTCCTTAGCCAGTTCAAATAAAACCGCCAATCCTCCCGGTGTATTAAAGTCATCATCCATAGACCCTTGAAAACTCTCGATATAGGGATTAGGGATTAACTCTTTCCCGGTTTCCAGTCCCAGCTTGTCACCGTACTGATAGCCAAATAGTAACCCTTCTTTGAGGGTTTTCCAGGCATTTTCCGCCGATGCGATCGCTTCTTTAGTAAAATCCAAGGGGCGGCGATAGTGTCCCTGTAGGATAAACAATCTTACCACCATCGGGTCAACACCTTGATCCAGCAACTCTCGAATTGTGGTAAAATTCCCCAAAGACTTAGACATTTTCTCACCGTTCACCGTTACCATACCATTGTGTATCCAGTAACGCGCCAACGGTTTACCAGTCACTACTTCCGATTGGGCGATTTCATTTTCATGGTGGGGGAATACTAAATCACCACCACCGCCGTGAATATCAATGGTATCCCCTAGTAATGACCTGACCATAGCCGAACATTCAATGTGCCATCCTGGACGACCTGAACCCCAAGGTGAACTCCATGCTGGTTCCCCTGGTTTAGCCGCTTTCCACAGAGCAAAATCCGCCGAGTTTTGTTTTTTCTGTCCTGATGGGTCTTCTACATCTACCCGCCCACTAGCGCCGGCTTGCATATCTGACGCATCCCGGCCGGATAGTTTACCATATTCACAGAAGTTATGCACATTGTAATAAACATCGCCATTGGTGGCGTAGGCGTAACCTTTTTTTTCTAATTCCTGAATTAATTGGTGAATACTGCTGATATTTTCAGTCACACGGGGATATGCTGAAGCATCCATGACATTTAAGCGTCTAATATCCTCAAAGTAAGCATCTATGTAGCGCTGGGAAACTTCCTCCATGGAAGTTCCTTCTAAGTTAGCGCGGTTGAGAATTTTATCGTCAATGTCGGTAAAGTTTTGCACATATTCAACCTCGTAACCGCGCCATTGAAAATACCGGCGTACTACGTCCCAACCTATATAAGAGCGTGCATGACCCAGATGACAGTAATCGTATACCGTGACACCACAGCAATACATTTTCACCTTACCAGGTTCTTGGGGTTGGAATGGTTCTTTTTTACGGGTGAGGGTATTGTAGATGGTCAGGGTCATAGTTAATTAGTAAGTCATTTGTACAGAATTAAAGAAACAGCTTCTCGCCCCTGTATGACAAGCAATGTCACCGATTTGCTCAACTTTGATCAAGATAGTGTCGCCGTCACAGTCATACAAAAATTCTTTGACTTTTTGAATGTGCCCAGATGTAGCCCCTTTGTGCCACAATTGGGAACGGGAACGACTCCAGTAATGTGCTTCACCTGTGGCGAGGGTTTTTTCTAGGGATTCCTGATTCATCCACGCCATCATTAACACCGTACCATCTTTATAGTCTTGGGCGATCGCCGGAATTAATCCTTGGCTATTAAATTGTAATTCGGAAATTACCATAGTTTCTCTCCTCACTGAATTTTCACATTAGAGTATTTAATCAATTTATTTAATACTTAAGCAACAATAGTTTTTATAGTATATTCAATCACTTTGTATTTTGATCATGTAGAGACAAGAATTCTCCCATCTCTACACTTACCGCCCCAGCTATATAGATACAGCCCTATGATAACTATTTAATGAAAGTTAGCACTATGGCGGATTAAATTCATAAATTCTTCGCGAGTCCGACCATCTTCAGCGAAAATTCCCCGCATAGCACTGCTAACAGTCCAAGAACCGGGTTTTTGCACCCCGCGCATCACCATACACATATGGGTTGCTTCCACTACTACCGCCACACCTTGGGGTTTGAGTAGTCTTTGCAATGCGTCAGCAATTTGGGTAGTCAGACGTTCCTGTACTTGTAAACGTCGGGCGTACATTTCGCAAATGCGGGCTATTTTAGATAAACCGATGACTTTACCATTAGGTATATAAGCCACGTGAGCGCGGCCAATGATCGGTAAGATATGATGCTCACAGGAACTGAAAATATCGATGTCCCGAACCAACACCATTTCATTGGCGTCTTCTGTAAATACTGCACCATTGAGCAGTTCATCCAAAGATTCAGTGTATCCCTTTGTAAGAAATTTCAAGGCTTTCATCACTCTTTTGGGAGTGTCTTTGAGTCCTTCGCGGTCTGGATCTTCACCTAATCCAATCAACAAAGTCCGTACAGCCTGCATCATTTCTGCTTCTGTTACTTTTGGTTGCTTTTGAGCAACTAAAGACGATAGTACCTGATCGGCAGAAGTTAGATCGGGACGAATCGATAAAGTCATTTTTTGAGTTTTATAAGGAATGTTTTACTGAAGTGGTCAGTTGTTCAGATGTCGGTTGTGATTTACCGCTGATTTAGCCTGACTCATGAACGAGTGTAACATAACTTTACACCCTCTCATCATATCAAACATTTATGCAAATGAGAGTTAATTTCACTAGGTTTCAAGTTTCTCCCAATAAAAACGAGTTGATTTTTAGGTGGAGAGCACCAGTTGTCGGCGTGTAAATTATAACGTGGCCCGCTCAGTTGAAAAATATGGCGTAAATCACTATCATGAAACCAAAGTATGCCTTTAGCACGAAATACACCCGGTGGCATTTCTTCAGTCAGGAAGGCTTCAAACTTGTGAACATCAAAGGGGCGATCGCTCTGGAAGGAAATAGAAACAAACCCATCATTATCTAAATGATCTGAGTGATGATGGTGATGTTCATGGTGATGATGGTGATCATGCCCCTTGTGTTCATCTTCTTCTACAATTGAGAGATAATCTTGTTTAGGTGTTAAATCTGTATCTAAAAGTAATGGTAACGGCACCTCTCCATATTGAGTGTGCAGAATTTTTGCCCCAGCTTTGACCTCATAGATGTAGTCTTCCACTTCTTGAAGTTTAGCAGGAGTTGCCAAGTCAACCTTATTGAGAAGAATAATATCACCATACGTGATTTGCTTCAAAGCCGATTCACTTTGAAAATGTTCAGCGTCAAAAGCTTCTGCATCCACCAAAGTAATAATAGAATCGAGGTTAGTTAAATCTCTGAGTTCCGTACCTAAAAACGTGAGGATAATCGGTAACGGGTCAGCTACCCCAGTAGTTTCAATCACCAAGTAGTCAATACGGTCTTCTCTTTCTAATACCCGATAAACAGCATCAACCAAACCATCATTAATGGTACAACAAATACAACCATTACTGAGTTCCATCATGTCTTCATCTATAGAAACCAGCAATTGGCTATCAATATTAATATCCCCAAATTCATTCACCAAGACAGCAACTTTTAAATCTTGTTTATTTTTGAGGATTTGATTTAGGAGTGTAGTTTTACCACTTCCTAAAAATCCAGTAATCAGAGTTACCGGCATTCCCCGCTTAGGAATCTCCGGTATAATGTTTGTTTGAGATGGTGTGAGAGTAGTCATATGATCTGTGTTGGTGATCAAGTAAGTTTTGTCATTCCTGGGGGGTAGAATACCAACCCCATAAGATGTATAATTTTCAGGATTGAAAGGATTATCCGCACAAAGAGTGAAAAATCTAGATTAAGCCCTTAGAAGCGATCGCTTCCTGTAGCCGTGGTAAAATTTCATCGATGGTCAATACACCTAAATCGCCATTTTGTCTAGTGCGGATACTCAAAGTCTGATTTTCCACTTCCTTTTTACCGATAACCGCCACTACGGGGATTTTTTCTAATTCAGCTGTGCGGATTTGCTTACCCAGTCGTTCACCACTATAATCTACTTCTACCCGCATCCCGGACTGTTTGAAAGTAGTAGCGACAGATTGCGCATATTCGCGGACATCATCACTAACGGGTAAAAGTCTGATTTGTACTGGTGCTAACCATAGAGGAAAGTCCCCAGCATAGTTTTCGATTAATATCCCAAAAAATCGCTCTAAAGAACCAAAGATAGCCCGATGAATCATAATTGGTCTTTGGCGATCGCCTTCTGGGGTAACATATTCCATATTAAAGCGTTCCGGTAAGTTAAAATCAACTTGAATAGTGGAACATTGCCAACTACGACCAATGGCATCTTTAATTTTAATGTCGATTTTAGGGCCATAAAAAGCCCCACCACCCTCATCAATAAGATAGTCCCAACCCTTGCTATCTAATGCTTGTTTAAGTGCAGCAGTAGCTAACTCCCAAACATGATCATTTCCCACTGATTTCTCAGGACGGGTAGATAAATTAACTTCGTAATTAGTAAAGCCAAAGTCTGACAAAATCTGTTCTGTGAGATTTAAAACTCCCAGAATTTCCGGTGCAATTTGTGCTGGTAAACAGAAAATATGACCATCATCTTGAGTAAATCCCCGTACCCGCATCAAACCATGTAAAGCGCCAGAACGTTCATAACGATAAACAGTACCCAGTTCACACATCCGAATGGGTAACTCTCGGTAGGAGTGGAGTTGATGCTTATAGGTGAGGACGTGGAAAGGACAATTCATCGGTTTGAGTTGATATGCTTGTTGTTCCACATCAATGGAATCAAACATATTTTCTCTATAGAAATCAAAGTGACCCGATGTTTTCCACAGTTCCAAATTAGCTACATGGGGGGTATATAGTAGTTGATAGTTGGCTTGTAAGTGCGATCGCTTCCAGTAATCTTCAATGATATGGCGGATTTGCGCCCCTTTAGGATGCCAAAAAACTAACCCACCACCAGCATCTTCTTGAATACTAAATAAATTCAAATCTTGACCGAGTTTTCTGTGGTCACGCCGTAATGCTTCTTCTCGTTGTTTTAAATAAGCTTGTAAATCTTCTGGAGTTTCCCAAGCTGTACCATAAATGCGTTGTAGCATCGGCTGAGTTTCATCACCTTGCCAATATGCACCCGCCACATTTAATAATTTAAAAGCATCGGGGTGAATTTCCCCGGTAAAGTTGATATGGGGTCCAGCGCACAAGTCCCACCAAGAGTTATGATTAACCATCCCCCCTGATGCAACTGTAAATAATGAAGGTTCAGGCTGCACAGGAACATCAGGACTACCGATAAAATAACGGGTAATAATTTCATCTAGGGGGATGCGTGCTAAAATATCCCCTTTGTAAGTTTCCCCCAAGTTAGTAATTTCTGTTTGAATTTCGCCACGTTGTACCTCTTCGCGGATGATGGGTAAATTAGCCTGAATAACCCGCCGCATTTCCAAGGTAATTTTTTCCAAGTCCTCCGGGGTAAAACTCACAGGAGCATCAAAATCATAATAAAAGCCTGTTTCTGTCACCGGTCCAGTTGCTACCTTAGTCCCTGGAAATAGCTTCTGCACAACCATGGCCAAAATGTGGGCGCAGGTGTGACGAATCCTGATGAGTTGTTCATGGTCTTGCTGGTGCAATTTCTCCTGAGACGGGATGATCGAACTAACCATAGCCGTAGAATAATGATAACGGTTATCATTATATCCCACAATTAACCAGATGAGATTAATCTTTCCTGAAAATCATCCCCAAATCAGGATGGGGGGCGATCGCCCAGATGTTTATGTATAAGTTGCAACAGTCAAACCAGCTATTTCTCAATCATTAACTCAGAACTATAGTCATCCTATTTGACTTGAGAAATTATCAGTGAGGAAAGGGAACACACCGAACACACCGAACAGGGAACAGAAATTGTTCATGAATCATTTAGGATTGCTATAGTTTTATAAACCCAATACAATTTCATCCTGCAAATTCCAGACCTTTGCAATGGCTTGGAGTTCCTTAATAATCAATTCCGTTTGATGCAAAATATTTTGGGCATTTTTAGGATTTTTCCGAAATCCTGCGTGTAACACATCATTACGCAGATTAGCCAAGTTTAATTCACCACCCCAAAGTCTGTTTAATTGTTTCTTTTTTTGCTTGGGAAGATTAGACCATTCTGCCAGATATCGAGATTCTTTAATGAGGTTATCATCTTTATCCTTAATTTTGCCTCCAGTTAATAATAGTTCCATTTCCTCCCTATATCCTTTATCTAATGGATCTAACTGAAAGTGATAACATAACAAAGAAGGTAGCCATTCCCGCGCCATAGATAAGGCTTGAACAATTTGTCCTTTCGCCGCGTACCACTCGACAATTTTTAGTTGTCGTAATAAAGATGATTGTGGGTAATGGCGATAATCTGTTGAGTTAAATAAGCCAAAACTACCATAATCTTTTTCTACACGCTGCAACAAAGCTGCAAATGGTGGTACAGTTTGAGAAACCATTGGTGCTGCTGCTACAATACGTTCAGGTAATATTGCTGATTCTTGAATAACATCCATTGGACGTAGGAGCTGTAAACCTTGTGCAATTCCTTCGATACTGACTGCTAAATCCTTAGCTGTAGAGTCACCTTGATCAAGTAAGCTTGCTAATGCTTGTCCATTTCCTGTTTTAATGAACTGGTCAGTAGCAGTTGTCCACTCCAATAAGCTAACTATGGGTAAAAGGTCAAATATAGGGGTTTTATTATTAGTTTTGGCATCAAATGCACCATATATTAGACCTTGAATCTCGACTTGACGGACAACACGTAAATAACTAACAGCAATTAATGCTAAAACAGGTAGAGAACGAAAGCCATTTGTAATGTCAAATACTACTCTATCACCCTCTTCTAAACAGTCCGTTAACATTTCAAATAGTTTCCAGATATCTGATGTACTGTGTCCTTCAGGTACATTATTTATTGGTTGTAAATTAACTTTATCGCCAAGTTTCTTCTTGAGTGTTTCCCAACTAGATTCTGTCTCGTTATCTGGAATACCTGTAGCTGCTGTATTCGTCAATAAAACATAAAGAGTATCAGGGTTGTAAAATTCTACTAAAGCTTCTTGAATAAATTTAGTTTTATATTCCCCAGGAGCAATGGGATTGAGGTAAGTAGTTTCTTGATAACCTCTTTTGTTAAAGCCGAGAAATGAAATTGCTTTCATAATATTGAGTCCTTGATTTTTCAGATTTTCACAGAAGTTTGTCCCATATCCAAATAAGTTTGAGTAGTAAGCTTGCTAACTTACTCTCTTCTACACAACTGCACCAAAACCTGCGCCAAAGCCTGTACCATGGGACGAGAAGAAATATCTTCTCCCCGTTCCAGGTGATGAATACTACCAGTTAGCAAAGGATATTTTGTAAAAATTTTATCCTCCTTACCATCGTAGTCACTAGAAAGATTAGCAACAATATGTATATTTAAATCATGACAAAACTCTTGCCAAAGGGGAACTTCCTCCTTACCGTTATTCCCAGCTAAAATCACCGCATGAGTAGCTTCACGCATAATCAGGCGATTTTCTGGTGTAATTTTACCACCCACATCAATGATATTTAGTGGTGTATTGGCACTTTTTACCCAGCCCGCCGCTTTAATGGCAAACTCTGGGGTAAACTTAGCCTTGTAGTCTTGTTTTAGTTTTCTGGCTAAATCAATATCTCGCCGCGCAGCATCGGAAAACCAAGCACCTTCCCCATCTGGACAAGCAGTAATGACATAAGGATAAGGTGCGCCGGGAATATTGCCAATTGCTTGTTTCAAACCTTTACGCAGACAAGATTTACCAGATTGGGGCGGACCACACAATACAACTTTGAGATTTTGTTTACTTTTGTGGGTTTCACTGGTTTCAATCACTTCACCCAACCGATAAGCTGGAGTGTGGGTAGCAACAACAATGTAAGTTTTATATCCTGGTTTGCCAATTTTGGGGTCAAAAATGGCGATCGCCCCATACAATTGAGATATCTTATGAGAGATGAGATAACTCACCGCCACAGAAGCTGGTCCATCAATCTTGAGTAGTTTTCCCCCGGTAATTTCCCCTGATGCGAGCATTTGATCTAAACGTGCTCCCGCATCCCTAACAATTTGGTCACCATGAGCAGGTTTCCCAAACTTCACCTTTAACACATCCTCATCCAGACTAATGTGATAGCTAGTCATAACTTTAATCTCTCACTTAATCAAATCGCCCAATTTATACTCAGGATTATGTGTAATACAAACTACATATTTACCTAACTTGGGATCAAAACAAGCGATCGCACCATAAAGATGAGCCAGTTTATGAGCTAAAACAAAGGCCACCGGTACAGAAATAGGTCCATTAATCTTCAAGAGTGGACCTCCTCCTAGTTCCTCTGAATCTTGCATTTCCTCTAGTCGCGCCGCCGCATCCTGAATAATTTGGTCATTTTGAGCAGTTTCCCCAAAACTGACCCGCAAAATGTTTTCTTTCAAGGCAATTCTATAACTAGTCATCTGTGCATACTGTTGGATAAAATCAATAGGTATATCATACATCCCAGTGGAAGCGGCTAATTCCAATATGTTGTATGCTGGTCTTACCAATGAATCTACTTAACCAGTGTTTAAGCCAATTTTTGTAGACACTCCCCAAATAGAACTGCTGCAATGGTTAGCACGCGGTTCTCTCAAACAAAACCTCCCCAGAGCAATTCGTTTATGGGTGTGGTTACGTTATTTGTATGGCCAAGACCCCTTACAGCTAAGTAATTCCTTTACTTTTGCTCAGTGGCGGTATGCTTTTTTTACTTCCACCCACCCCAAAGGGGAAGCAATTCCTCAGTTACATGATGTAAATTGTCCTTGTACTAAAACCACTGCTACATGGTTATTACAAGCGGGAATTGTCAAATCAGAATGGCAAAAGTCCCTGTTAACTCACACTGGTATTTCTGAACCTAAATTAAATGAAATATTACAACAAAGACTATTTGGCGTTACACGTCGTTCCTTACAAGCAGACCTAGAAATTCTCGCCGAAATAGGATGGTTAGAATATCGACAACAGAAATATCATCGGGTCAAAAAATTCCCCTCTCGTCCCATGATCACCACATCTGGCACTAGTGACGAATTGAACTTTCTCAATCAAGAAGATTTAGCCGCGATCGCTCAAAATCATGCCCAGATGATCCGTAGCGTACAGCGATTTTGCTTTCAACTTGACTATGTAATCCCCCGTAAGACTATAGACTTAGTTGATGATTGGCAACATCAATTACGGGAAATCTGGGAACAAGAGCCAGTACCACCTCTAGAATTAACTTACAACAGCGCCAGACTTAAACACACTGTAAAATCTATAGTTTACCCAGTATGTATATATTATGTCCAACGAGCAGTTTACCTTTGCGCCCTGGGGGAAAGTCCTGACCGCAAAACTGATTGGTATAACTATCGACTAGACCGGATTCACCATATTACACCCATA
Source organism: Anabaena sp. CS-542/02 (assembly GCF_028331085.1). Classification (NCBI taxonomy): domain Bacteria; kingdom Bacillati; phylum Cyanobacteriota; class Cyanophyceae; order Nostocales; family Nostocaceae; genus Anabaena; species Anabaena sp. CS-542/02. The sequence goes on along the minus strand of NZ_JAQMTM010000091.1, from coordinate 855 downwards.
GACTGGGCAAGTCCATCTATTCCCCAGGTTTTACAACAACGCTACTACAACGGTAATTTACCCAGTCCCGATGAAATTGAACGGGAAATGTCTCAAGCTTGGGGATTTGATTTTTATTTACCCTCCCGACTGATGCTGTTGCGATTTGATCGAGACCACCATGACCGCTACATTCGGGATACTGTTCGTCATCGGACATTTGAGGCCGTTACCTATCAGGAAGCAAAATATTTAATTCAACAACATACATCAGTGCTGGAACAACAAGCATTACTGGAAGTTCTCAATCAGCGCTCCTCACAAGATGCTTACTACCGTGTGCAATATCGCCATCTAGATTACAACGTCAGTATGCGTATACGCGCCTGGCGACCAAAAGCTGAAGTTATTATGCCTCTAGATTTACGCCAAAGTATAGGGGCTGATGTCGCGGCTGAATATTTGCTCTATCTGGGTCAAGAAAATGATCAACACCCCAAAATTAACGGTAAAATTTGAGTCAGCATTAGTTTACGCCACATCTCTGCACGCTAAACAAACCCGTAAAATTAATGGTACTCCTTATGTTGCTGCTATATAAATCCTAGACAAGTCTAGACATTTATTTCTTACTTCAAGGGGAGCATGGGAGCGGTTAGCCCTCAGTAAGCTTTCAAGGTTTAGCCAACCTCGATAAGTTAATTGCTGCGTTTAAATCCCTATCCATTGAATGACCACAACTTCCACAGTTGTAAATTCTTTCTTTTAGTGGCATATCTTGTATATGCCCACAATTTGAACAGGTTTTGCTTGATGGATAAAATCTGTCAGCAATTATAATTTCACAACCAAATTTTTTAGCTTTGTATTCTAACT